>JASHPP010000757.1 GCA_030038035.1 Trebonia sp. | reverse complement strand
ACGAAGACGTCCGCGCTGCCGTCATCGGGGGCAATGAAACCAAAGCCCTTGTCCGCGTTGAACCACTTTACGGTCCCCTGAGCCATTTTGCTATGCGTCCTTCGAGATGAGCTTGAGATCCGTGCACTTCGCGCGGATCACATGCGGGATACCTTACCGCCGTACGTGACTGTTCGCTGACCGGTAAATCGCCCGCTACTTGAAAGACGGACATATTCACGATCACAAAGTCCGGCAACCGCTGAAGCCAATCTACCGCATCCCGCGGCATGAATCGGCATGCTCACAGGGGAAAAGTTGGCTCGCTGCCAAAGATGCGGAGCAGGAGATATGTCAGAAATGCCTTCCCTGCCCCGGGTTCCGCCGCTTCCCCGGCGCGGTCCGGCTGCCGGAATATCCCGAACGCCCGGTTGATCCTCCCCGGCTTCCCCCCTGCCATCCCGGCCTGCTTGCATCCTGGGCTCCTCCCTGGCTGCCACCCTGGCTCGCCGGGCGGCCCTGGCCCCGCGACGCGCGACCCCCGGTTGCCCGCTCGCCGCGCTGGTCGTGGGGCCGGTCGTAGGACTGCTCGCCGCGCCGGTCGTAGGACTGCTCGTAGGGCCGCCAGTCGCCGCGCTCGCGGTCGCGCTCGCGACCGCCGTCACGGTCAGCGCGGTCGAACCGCGCGGGACGGCCGAGCTGAGAGGGACGGTCGAACCGCGCAGGACGGTCCAATCGCGCGGGCCGGTCGAACTGCACGGGACGGTCGCCCCACGCCCGCTCGTCACGCCTGGTTCGCTCGCGGTCGCTGAAGCCGTCCCGGCGCCCAGAGCGCTCGCCTTCGCGGAAGCCCTCAGGCCGCCCAGACCGCTCGCGCCGGTCGGGCCGGTCGAACCGATCCTGCCGTCCCCGGTCCGACTGAGCAGGGCGATCTTCCCGCACAGGACGCTCCGCACCCGCCGCCTCGGCGGGCCGGTCAGCGTCTGCGCGACGCCGCCTGCTCGATCGCGGCTGGTCCGCACCGGCCCGGTCCGCCGCCCGGGGCCCGCGGCGCCGCGGCTTGCCCGCGTCTGCCCTGCCTGCGCCCGGTTGGCCGGAAAGCCGCCTCGCGGGCTTGATCAGGTCGGTCACGGGCGTGACCAGCGTCACCTTGGGGACCGGCGGGCCGGCGATCTCGCGCAGCACGTCCGAATCCGGCTCTGCCGCGGCCTGGTGCGGCGTCACGCCAGCCTGGCGCATGAGGTTGCGCACCTCGCGGGCCTGCGCCGCCGTTTGCATCGTGACCACGACCCCGTCAGCGCCGCCCCGCGCGGTCCGGCCCGAGCGGTGCACGTACGCCTTGTGCTCGGCAGGCGGGTCGGCATGGATCACCAGGTCGATGCCAGCCACGTGGATGCCGCGCGCCGCGATGTCGGTGGCCACCATGACCCGCACCGCGCCAGTCCCGAATGCCGCCAGGTTCCGCGACCGGGCTCCCTGGGCGAGGTTGCCGTGCAGTTCGGCCGCGGGAATGCCGACGGCGGTAAGGTGGCGGGCCAGCCGCTGCGCGCCATGCTTGGTGCGGGTGAAGACCAGCGACCGCTTGTCGCCGCCTGCCAGTGCCGCGACCACCTCCAGCCGATGGGCCGGGTCGATGGTGATCACGTGGTGCTCGATCTCGGCAGGAGGGGTGATCTCGTCCACCGAGTGCTGCGCCGGGTCGGTGAGGAAGCGCCGGGCCAGCACGTCGATCGCGGTGTCCAGGGTCGCGGAGAACAGCAGCCGCTGCCCGCCGGACGGCGTGGCCTCGAGCATCCGCCGGACAATCGGCAGGAACCCGAGGTCGGCCATCTGATCCGCCTCGTCGATCACGGTCATCTCGACGTCGCCGAGGTCGCAGTGGCCCTGCCCGATCAGGTCGGCGAGCCGGCCAGGGCAGGCGACAAGCACGTCGGTCCTGCGCTGCAACGCCGTTATCTGCGGACGATACGAGACGCCGCCGTAGACGGTCCCGACCCGCAGCCCCATCACGTGGGCGAGCGGCGTCAGCACGGCCTGCACCTGGGTCGCCAGCTCGCGCGTGGGCACGAGGACCAGCCCGCGCGGGCGATGGGCGGTGGTTTCGCCGCCTGCCAGCCGGGCCGCCATCGGCAGTGCGAAGCCGAGCGTCTTGCCTGAGCCGGTCTTCGCCCGGCCCAGGATGTCGCGGCCGGCCAGCGCGTCGGGCAGCGCCGCGGCCTGGATGGGGAATGGCACGGTGATGCCGTCGGCGTCAAGCACGGAGACCAGCGGCGCGGGCACTCCGAGGGATGCGAAGGTGACCTCGCGGGCGAGCACGGCAGATTTCTCTACGGGCATGGCAGTCAAGGAAATCGTCTCCAGGGACTCAGGTGGTCGCGTTGACTCCGATAGTCACGTTGTCTAGAGCGCCACGTCCGTGGAAACCGATCCGCTCACCGAGCGACACACGTAGCAGACAGTCTACGTCACCTTTTGACCGGCTGCGCGCGCCGGTGGCTGGGGTGGCGCAGCGGGCGGACCGGCGCGAGGTGCACCAGGGAGTTGTAAGTGATCACCGCGATCGCCAGGTGCATCGTGAACAGGAACGCGACGGCCTTGGCCGGCTGGTGCTGGACCACCAGGATGTACACGTCGGGCAGCCAGAGCACCAGCGTGACGAGCACGGCCATTCGCACGAACAGCCACCGCGGCGCGGACGTGATCCTGGTCGTGACCGGCCACGCGGCGCAGGCGACGAGCACCCCGATGACGGTCAGCTTTCCGTAGTCGGAGAACTGGAAGTGCGGGTAGCCCTTGATGCCGGGGAAGATAGCCTGGGCGATGACGACGAGCAGGGCGTCGGCAAGCAGTGAGCCACCGAGCGACACGACCGTCGCGAGCGCCACGCGCCCGGCGGACGGCTGCTGGTGGCTCGGAGCGAAGTCCAGGCGTACGAGCGACATGGCCTTCTGCAGCATGGGCAACAGAGTATTGGCCAGCGGATCGCCAAGGGTTTCGCGTTGCTAGGGATTCCCTCTGACTTCGGTATCAGATCCATCGCAACAATACTGGAACTTGCTGGAATACGCCGGACTCTGCTAAGGTCTCGCCTGTGACAGAGACCGTCGAGGCGCTCGAGCGCCGTATCGACCGGCTGCGGGTCGCCGTGCGCGAGGCGGTCCTGGCCGGCGACAAAGCGCGCGCACAGACGCTTCGGGTCGACCTGAGGCGAGCCGAACAGGACTGGGAGGCCGCGCTCGCCGCGGCGGAAGCGGGGGAAGCGGGGGGAGCGGCGGAAGCGGGGGAGGCGGCGGAAGGGGCCGCGGCCGCGGGAAAGCCGGGAGCAGCGGACAACGGGGGAATGGGCGGAGAACGCGACGGCACGGGCCACGCCGCCGCGACGCCCGCCCAGACCGGGCCGCTGCTCCCGCTCCGCGAACAGGTGTATGAGGCGCTCAGCCTCCTGCAGGTCCCGGCCGCCCCGAAGCTCATCGCCACCGTGCACGAGGCGTTCTTCGCGACCACCTTCCCGACGAGCCGGGTGACCAGCCTGCGTAGGGACGAGGAGCGCTCGTTCCGCAGCGCCCCGTTCGCCCGCCCCTACTACATCTGCGCCGCCCTGGCCGCCGACTTCCTCAGCCCGTCCCGCGGCCTGCTCGCCGTCTCCACCTGGCCGATGGAGCGGCGTGTCATCGGATCGCTGTCCCCGCGCGTCGATTTCCTTGAGGCGGCCATCCGGGTCGCCGAGGCTATCGAGCGGATCCCCGCTCCGGTTCCGGCGGCCCGCCGGCTGCTGTGGCGCTTCGCCGTCAGCATCCCTGGCGCGGCGGCGGACCCCCGTCACATCCGGCCGGAGGCGGTACGGGAGGCGGCGGAGGCAGAACAAAACGTGCACAAAGACGCTGACAGCAGGACGCGCAGGGACGCGGCGAAGCGGGCACGCCAGCAGCTCACCGACGCGGAGCAGCTGTTCGGGTCCAGGACGTTCGAGCCGGCCGGCCGGACCGCCGGCAAGGCCGCCGGGGGAGCCAGGGAAGCGGCCGGCGAGGAGGCCTAGGTTGGACCCGACAGAAGCGCGGCTGGCGAAGTTGCGCGGCAGCGTCATGCCGCGCCGCCATGACGCCCGCACGATCTCCGCGCTGGCGACCAACCCAGGGTGCGGCAGGCGCGCGCTGATGGACGCGGCCGGCGTCGACAAGCAGAAGCTGGCGGCGTATGCGGGCTACCCGGCTCCGTTCGGCCAGTCGCAGTTCGCCATCGCCCGCGGCAACGCGTTCGAGGCGCAGGTCAAGGAGAACGGCGCCGCGCAGCTGCTCAGCCTGCTGCGGGAGCACCTCAGCCTCGACGTGGCGGAGGCCTGCTACACCGACCTGGGCGACGTCGGGGGCAACGAGGCCAGCGAGGTCCGGCACGTTCGGACGAGACAGCTGCTCGCCACCGTGGACGAGAACCTGGGCACGATGTTCGACCATCCGCTGCTGCGGCTGCGCGTCGGCGGCAGGCACGCCTACCTGGAACCCGACCTGATCGCGTTCCAGCTGCACGGCACGTTCAGCATCATCGAGATCAAGAGCTTCGCCGTGATCGACGACCAGGCCGATCCGGTCAAGGTCGCGGCCGCCGCGACCCAGTCCGCGGTCTACGTGCTCGCCCTGCGCGATCTCCTCGGCAGCGAGAACAAGGTCCGCGACGAGACGATCCTGGTCTGTCCGGAGAACTTCTCCAACAAGCCCGTGGCCACGAGCATCGACGTCCGCAAGCAGCTCACTGTCATCAAGCGCCAGCTCGCGAGGATCGCCCGCATCGAGGACCTGCTCAGCTCCTGCCCGGAAGACCTGACCGTCGACCTGGAGCCGGACGAGAACGGGATCCCCAGGCGCTCCCCGGCAGCGGTCGAGGGCGCGATCCGCCAGATAGCCGCGAACTACGCTCCCGAATGCCTGAGCACCTGCGAACTCTGCTACCTGTGCCGGGAGGAGGCGCAGGGCAGCACCGGCGCGCTCGGCAAGCAGGTGCGGGAGGAACTCGGCGGCATCGAGCAGGTCACGACCGTCCTCGGCCTGGCGCGCGGCGCCGCCCCGCCGCCGGACAGGGAAGAGGTCGCCGCGGTGCTCGCGAAGGCGGCCGGGCTCAGGGAAGAGCTGCTATGACCCTGCTGACCGCACTGGCCCGCGCGCTCGCCGCCGAAGCAGGACGCGCCCAGCCGATCCGCACCGTCCGTCACGTCCACCTTTCCGGCCGCCCGCTGGTCTTCATCCCGCTCCAGCTGGCGGGGGAGGCGTGCGCCCCGCTCGCCGCGATCGCGGGCGACGATCGCGACAAGCCGCGCATGCTGACCGTGTACGAGCCACGGGACCGGACCCAGCGCTTCGACTTCGCCGCCGACCTCGCGGAGGTCGTGCTCGGCTATATCGACAGCTACACGACGGCGGATCCCGGACCCGAGGCTCCGTACCCCGACGCCCCGCAGGTCTTGGTGCCGAACAACGGCGGCATCTCCTTCACCCGCCTGCTCAGTCGCTCCACCAGGTTCCGGCGGACCGAGGGCGAGTACGCGGTCAGGCAATCGGTTCCGCTGCTGGGCCGGTGGCTTAATTTTTACTCGGAACGATCCGAGGCTCCTGCCTCGGCTCTCCTGCTGTCCATGACGGCGGTCCTGGCCGACCACTGGGCGAGCGGTCAGTCGGCGACTGAAGACGCCAACCTGGCCGCGCTGCTCGGCTGGATCGATCCGCCGGAAGGCATGACCGGCGCGGCGGCGGCCCGTGCCGCGGAGGACCCGGTGCGCTGCCCGCCGGCCGGGCCGGCGACCGACCCGACCTTCGACAACGAGGTGCTCGCCGCGCGGATCGGCGCGATCCGCGCGGCCAAGGCGCGCGGAGACGGGGCCGCGCTGCAGCGCGCGCAGCTGGCGCTGGAGACCGTGCTGAAGACCCAGCTCGAGCCCACCTGGGAGCTGATGTGGCGGGCGGTTGACCTGCTGCGCGCGCTGCCCGCGGGCGGCCATGTCGAAGACCGCTGGCAGGCCGACCGGCGGGCGTTCACCGGGCACGTGAACTGGCTCAGGCAGGGGAACCCGCCGGCGCCGCGCAAAGACAGCGCGGTCGCCGCGGCCGGCAAGCTGGCCCGGATGGAACGCGACCAGCAGCGGCTGGCGGTGCAGCGGGCCTATGACGACCCCTTGGTGATGGCCGAGTACCGGCTGACCAGCGATGCGTTCGCCGGCATCGTGGTGGACGCGCAGCCGGACCGGCTCGACACCAGCGGCAAGCGCGCCAAGCTCCGGCCGTGGATCACGGTGGACACATCCGATGAGGTAATCGCCGGGCCGGGCACGGAGTTCGCCTCGCCGGGCCGCCCGGGCCAGCAGGCGCATGTCATCAGCGTCGCGCCGGACGGCGAGCGCACCCGGGTGATCCTCGAGCTGCAGAACGGCATGGGCCGGTCGCTGACCCCGCTGCCCGGAAGCGTGCCCGCGGCCGGCGAGGCGGTCACCTACACCACGCTCACCGACGATTTCCAGCGCGGCCCGACGTTCCCGCAGATCGCGGACACGCCGTGGACCCACGGCGGCCCGCCGCCTCAGTATCTGGGCGGCGCCGATGAGGACGCGACGGAGGAGTGGTCATGAGCCGGCCCGAGGAACTGGCCAGGCTGGCCACCGAGCTCGTGCTCGCCGACCTGGCGACGGCCGAGCGCGGCGTCGTGGTGGACTCCCCGCCGGGGGCCGGCAAGTCCACGCTGGTGGTCCGCGCCGCCGCCGAGCTCGCCGCGGCGGGGGAGCGGGTCATGATCGCCGGCCAGACCAACGAGCAGGTCGACGACCTCGTCGACCGCCTCGCCGGCTCCCGCCCCGGCCTGCCGGTCGGGCGGCTGAGCGCGCACGGGTACACGCCCACGGCACGGGTGTCGCGCCACGATAACGTCCGCGCCGAGACGGCCGTGTCCGACCTCGCCGACGCCGCCGTGGTGCTCGCCACCGCGGCCAAGTGGGCGACGGTGACCGAGGCCGCGCCCTGGCCGTGGGCGGTGGTCGACGAGGCGTACCAGATGCGCTCGGACCTGCTGCTGCGCGTGGCCGGGCTGTTCGAGAAGGCGCTGTTCGTCGGCGACCCCGGTCAGCTCGACCCGTTCTCCACCGTGGAGACCGAACGCTGGACGGGCCTGTCCTGGGACCCGATGTCCAGCGCGGTCGCGGTGCTGCTCAACCACAACCCGCAGCTCCCCGTGCACACCCTGCCGGTGTCCTGGCGCCTCCCGGCGTCCGCCGCCCCGGTGGTGTCGGAAGCGTTCTACCCGTTCACCGGCTTCACGTCGGCCACGACGCGGGAGGAACGGAGGCTGGGATTCGCCACGCGTCCGTTCGGGATCAATGCTCTTGACCGTGCCCTGGAAACGGCGGCCGAGTCGGGGTGGGCGCTGTACGAGCTGCCTGCCCGGCACACCCTGCGGACCGACCGGGAGGCGGTGGCCGCGTGCGCCGCGCTGGCCGCGCGGCTGCTGCAGCGGGGCCCGATCGCGTACTCGGAAGCGGCGCCCGCGGGCGCCGCCGTGACCGGGCCGCGGATCGCGGTGGGCACCGCGCACCGCGACCAGGCGGCCGCGGTGCGCGGTGCGCTGGCCTCCGAGTACGGCGTGACCGGCGTGGTCGCCGACACCGCGAACAGCCTGCAGGGCAGGGAGTTCGACGTGGTGATCGTGCTGCACCCGCTGTCCGGCCGCCGCGACGCGACCGCCTTCCACCTGGAGGCGGGCCGCCTGTGCGTGCTCACGTCCCGGCACCGCCACGCCTGCATCGTCGTGGCCCGTGCGGGCATCCCCGAGCTGCTCGATGCCCACCCGTCGGTGGAGCCGGTTCACCTCGGCGTCCCGGCGAAGTTCCCCGACGGCTGGGAGGCCAACCAGGCGGTGATGGCTCACCTGGCCAAGTGGCGCGTCCCGGCCTGGTAGCTCCCCCCGGCTAGCTCCCCCCGGCGCCAGCTCAGGCCGGATACTTCGCGGGTCCCTGCGTGTAGGTGCGGCCGCTCGGGGTGGTCCACACGTGCCAGCCCGGCAGGGGCTGAGTCACGCTCCAGCCCTTTGACTGCTTGACCTTATGGCAGCTGCGGCTGCGCATTCCCGCGTTGCACGCGCAGGTGCGCCCGCCCTTGTCATACGGGAGGGCATGCTCGAAATCGCAGGCGCCCGCATGCCGGGAGCACGTCGGGAACGTGCACTGGCC
>JASHPP010000756.1 GCA_030038035.1 Trebonia sp. | reverse complement strand
CTGCTAATACCAGCCGACTTTGCCGTGCACATCTACGACACGCTGGTCGAGGCGGGCGCCGAATTCGGACTGCTCCACGCGGGCTACCACGCTCTCAACTCCTTGCGGCTCGAGAAGGCCTACCGGAGCTGGGGCCATGACATCGCCAGGAGGGACACGCCGCTAGAAGCGGGACTTGGCTTCGCGATCGCGTGGGACAAGTCCGGCGGTTTCATTGGACGAGAAGAGCTAGCGAGGCAGCGAGAGCGCGGACCAGCGCGACGTCTCGTTCAATTTGCCATAGAAGACCCGGACGCGCTTGCCTACCACGACGAGCCAATCTACCGAGACGGCGTTCTCGTAGGCCAGCTGTGTTCCGCGGCCTATGGCCACACCCTCGGCCGCACCGTCGGCCTCGGCTACGTCACAGCCCCAGCATCGGGAACCGGGCCGGCATGGTACACCGCAGGAGCATACGAGATCGAGATAGCAACCGAGCGAATACCCGCGCGTGCATCATTGCGCCCGATGTACGACCCCGCATCGGAGCGGCCACGGGGCTAGATCTTCAAGACCCGCGTAGTCTTTGAAGTCACCGATTGCGCCATCCGGTAGCAGCCCGCCCTCCGGGTAGACATGCAGCGAGCGCCCGGCCGCAAGGGACCGGACGGAGGTCTCGTCAATCCGGCCGACATCGGAGAGAAGCCCGGTCCAACTCGATCATCTCAATCGTGCGTTTTCCGGGCCCGCGGCACCTTTGGTTGGCCTTGGCACCACTTCGGCCGACGATCCAGCGACAGTGGAGCCGGTCCAAGATCGACCGGAAACCAGTGTGGCGGCTGCGGCCCAGTGGTGGCACCAATCTCGGGAAGTTAAGGGGCTGTGTCGCCGCTCCGCTCCCTCGGGTGCATGTCACCTGGTCAGCTGATGTGCGTGTGAGCAGTGCGGCAAGGGCGTGGCAGGCTGGCCGGGGCCCGGACGGCTGGCCGACGGCCGTCTCAGATAGTGGGACGGCACCGGGAACTTAGGACCCGGGCCGCAGCTTTATTGCCCGTTTTATACCGATTTCCGGATGCCGCTCGGGTCCTATGTTGGCCAGCGCCCGCGGACCGCGCCCGGTATCGGTGGTTTGTCCGCCGACAGGCTGCGCGGCTTAAGTTCCTGGCACTGGGCCCTATTGGTGGCGGGGGCCCCCCGCCAATAACTCGTCCCCGGACGAGAGGCGTTCGGGCTCTGCCCCAGGCTCAGCCGCCGGACCGGCCGAGCCGGCGCATCAGCTGCTGGCGGCGGTAGGCCGCCACCGCCATGGCGGCCGCGGGGCCCGGCCCCGCCTGGAGCATGCCGCCCGCCGGCAGGTCGGCCGGGTCAACGCCCACCCCCAGCAGGGTGCGGGTGACCGCCTGCGCGGAGTCGAGCAGGTCATCGAGCGCGCGTGCCACGTGCGCCCCGGTGACCGCGGTCAGCGCCGGGTCTTCGTGCAGCGCCTCAAGGACGCTGCGCCGGACCAGTTCCCTGATGAACGATGCCGTCGTGCCTTCGGTGCGCTCGATGGCGAGGCTCACGTCCTCCCGCGTCAGGGCCAGCGGGACGCTGTGCCCGTAAAGGGTCAGCAGGCGTTCCCTGGCGGGGGCGTCGGGCAGCGCGATCTCGACCGCGACGTCGACCCGCCCTGGCCGCGCGGCCAGCGCGGGCTCAAGCAGGTCGGCGCGGTTGGTAGTGAGCAGGAACAGCAGGTCGGCGTCGGGTGCCGCGCCGTCCATGGCGTCGAGAAGGTCGAAAAGGACCGGGCTTGACGCCGGGCCGAGCGACCGTTCCTCGGCGACGAGGTCGACGTCCTCGAGCACCACGACGGCGGGCAGCAGGGCGCGCGCCAGCTCGGTCACCGCGCCGATGGCGATCAGGGACCGGCCGGTGAGCACCAGGCGCGTGTAGCTGGTCATCTCGCCCAGCAGGTAGCGGGTCGTGTGCGTTTTCCCCGTGCCGGGCGGGCCGTACAGGAGCAGGCCGCGCTTGAGGTGCTGCCCGCTGGCCAGCAGTGCCTCCCGGTGACCGGCCACCGCGAGGGCGTGCCGTTCGATCCGCGCCAGGACGGCGTCCGGCAGCACGACGTCGGCCCGGCCGATTCCCGGCGGGCCTGCGAAGCTGAGGCTGACGCCGCCCATCGCGCCAAGCGACACGTCGAGCAGGTGACCGCGGTAGACGTTGAGCTCGGCGCGCAGCTGGTCGAGCTCGGCGAGCACGTGCTGGGCCAGGCTGACGGGCAGGCCGGCGACCTCCACCTCCAGGCCGTGGTGGTGCTCACTCGAATCCTGGACCATCAGGACATAGCTGCCGCGGGAGTCGGTGACGAGCAGCAGGGCCAGGCGCAGGCAGGCCAGGGTCGACCCCGGCCCGTTCGGCAGGTCGACGAGGGCGGGCGCGGTCAGCCGGAGCGGCGGCAGGTCCTCGCCCGCGATCAGCTGCTGCAGCGACACGCCGCCGTAGTGCGGCGGCAGCGCGACGCCGCGGACCCCCACCGTCCGGCCGGCGCGCGCCGACCAGGCGTCGATGGCGGTCTGCAGGTTGACGTGCTCGAATGACGGCAGGTCACGGGTCACCACAGAATGCCGACTGCCATCGGGTCCGAGGAATTCGCGTACCAGCGCGGAAACCTCGTTGTCCTCCTCGGCCGGGACGGCGGAATTGATCCAGTCGAGGAATTCACGGAACGCCCGCGCGAACTCGCGCGCTTGCTGGTCTGGCGCTTCTTGCGCTCGGTCCGGCATAGCGCCAGGCTACGTCAGCGGGAGCCCGTATGCTGCGTGCTGATGCGGCCTGTCGTCTCTTACTACGGCCCGGATCCGGCACAGTTCGGCGAGCTGTGGCTGCCCGGCACCGTCCCCGGCGAAACCGTGGTGCTCGTCCACGGCGGGTTCTGGCGTGCCCGCTACGACCTGTCGCTCGGCCGCCCGCTCGCCGCCGACCTGGTGCGGCGCGGATACGCCGTGTGGAACCTGGAGTACCGGCGCGCGGGCGCCGGCGGCGGCTGGCCGGCGACGTTTGAGGACATCGCCGCCGGGATCGACCACCTGGCGGACCTTCCCGTCGCCACCTCCCGCGTCGCGGCCATCGGGCACAGCGCGGGCGGTCAGCTGGCTGCCTGGGCGGCCGGCCGGGCCGGGCTGCCGCCGGGCGCCCCCGGTATCGGACCGCGGGTCGCGGTGACGGCGGTCGTCTCGCAGGCCGGCGTGCTGGCGCTCGCGGACTGCGCACGCGAGGGCGTGGGCGGCACGGCTGCGCTAGACCTGATGGGCGGCGGCCCGCAGGACCTGCCCGAGCGCTACCGGCTCGCCGACCCGATCGCGGCGGTGCCCATCGACGCCGCCGTGCTGTGCGTGCACTCCCGGGCCGACGAGAACGTGCCCTTCGCCTACAGCGAGCGCTACGTCGCCGCGGCCCTGCGGGCAGGCGGCAACGCCCGGCTGCACGAGACCAGCGGCGATCATTTCACCCTGATCGATCCCGCCTCGCCGGACTGGCACGTGGTCGTCGACGCCCTGCCCGGCCTCCTCGGGCTGCCCCGCCAGGCCGGCCGGTCACAGCCGTGAGCGGACCTCCCACAGGTCGGGGAACGCGGGCCGGAACAGCGTGCCGCGCAGGTATTCCGCGCCGGTCGAGCCGCCCGTCCCCGTCTTCGCGCCGATGATCCGCTCGACCATCTTCACGTGCCGGTAGCGCCATTCCTGCAGGCCCTCGTCGATGTCGACGAGCGCCTCGCACACCTCGGCCGGCGTCGCCGCGACGGCGTAGACCCCGGCGAGCAGGGCGCTGACGGCGTCGTCGCCGCGCCACGGCTCGCGCGGATCCCTGTCAAGAACGTCGGCAGGGACCTGCCATCCGCACGCGCTCAGGTAGCGCAGCAGCGACGCGAACACGGGCCGCCGCCCCATGATCTCGTCAAGGACGGGATCGGCGAGGGCGGCGCTGAAGTCGCGGCGGCCGAGCACCGCCTCGATGTAGCGGAACTGGCTGGACTGGAAGCCGCTTGAGCTGCCCAGCTCTGGCCGGAAGCTCGCGAACTGCTCCGGGGTCATGGTCTCGAGCACGTCCATCTGCCCGACCACGGTCTTGAGGATCTTGGCGATCCGCCGCGCGGTATGCAGCGCGCCGGCGCTGTTGCCGCTCTCCAGGCGCCGCTGCAACAGCGCGGTCTCGTGCAGGATCTGCTTGAACCACAGCTCGTAGACCTGGTGGATGACGACGAACAGCAGCTCGTCGTGGGAGTCGGTCAGCGGGCGCTGGCAGGACAGCAGGTCATCCAGCCGCAGGTACCTGCCGTAGGTGAGGTCGCCGGATTCGTTCACCGGCGTGTCCTGCGCGCCGCGCCGGCGGCCGCGGCCGCCGCCACGCCGGCCAGGGCGGCCGCGGCTCCGGCCACGCCCGCCACGGCGAGCGCCGTCGCCCGGTCCTGCCTGCGCATCCGGCCCGGGATCTGCGCGTAGGGCATCGTCGTGAAGGACACGAGCTCGTACTGCGACACGTACCGCCCGGGCAGCCGCCGCTCCAGCGCGTGCCTGGCGGCGGTCGTCGCCCGGAAGACCCGGGAATTCACCCGGTCGCGCATCTCGATGAAGTTGTCCAGCGCCATGTCGGCGATCGCGTCGCAGTTCGTCTTGCGGCGCTGTTCGTAGGCGGCCAGCGCCGCACTCCAGGAACCGCCCGTTTCGGCAAGGCAGCGGTCGATCTCGATGCAGTCCTCGAACGCGCAGTTGGCGCCCTGCCCGTAGAACGGGACGATCGCGTGCGCCGCGTCCCCGACGAGGGCAAGCACGCACCCCGCGCCATGGTGCACCCACGGCCAGCAGCGGATCGTGGCCAGGGACCCGACGGGGTTAGTCAGGTAATCGTCGGCCAGGTCAGGGATCAGCCCGGCGGCGTCCGGGTAGTGCCGCAGGAAGTGCTGCCGGACCTCCTCCGGGGTCCGCAGCGCCGCGAACTCCTCCCCCGTCCAGAACAGCGTGCAAGTGAAGGAGCGGTCCAGGTTGGGCAGCGCGATCATCATCGATGAACCGCGCGGCCAGATGTGCAGCGCGTCCGGGTCGAGCGCGAACTGCCCGTCCCGCGGCGGCATCGTGAGCTCCTTGTACCCGTGCTCCAGGTAGTCCTGGCAGAAGGTGAAGCCCTGCCGGAAGGTGACCGACCGCCGCGCGGCGCTGTAAGCGCCGTCGCAGGCGAGCAC
>JASHPP010000755.1 GCA_030038035.1 Trebonia sp. | reverse complement strand
CGGCGTCCCGCTGGGCACGGGTGTGTTGACCGCCTCGCTGTGCGTGTACACGGCCAGCTCGGCGCTGACCTGCTCGCGCAGCGTGGCCTTCAGGTAGCTGGTGCCGCTCGCGATCACGGCGAACTTGCGGTCACCGGTGACCGGCGAAATCGCGTTCGCGCCCGGCGACGCCGCCGGCGCGTTCGCGCTGCGGGCGGCCGGAGCAGCCGCGGTGGTCCCTGCCGGCCCAGACGACGCGCTTGGCTGGCTCAGCAGGTACCCGAACCCGGCGAGCAGGCAGGCAAGCACGGGTGCCATCGCCATCGCGAGCCGGAACCGCGGGCCGCGCCGACGGCGTGACACTGGTGCCCGGGGCGATCGGCGGTGCGCAGGGACACCGGTCGCGGAGTCCCGGTCGGCAGCCGCGTCACGAGCCGTCACGGCGCCCGGACTCGCCCCGGCGAGAGCGGGCTCGGCCGCGTTCGCGGCACCGGCACGCGTGGCAGCCTCGGCGGCAATGGCGGCGAGTATCTGGCGCTGGAAGGCTTCAGGCAAGGCCGGCGCGGGCACGGCTGCCAGCGCCGAGCTGACCTCGCCGAGCTGGTCGCTGACCGACGCGCAACGGGGACACCTGGCGACGTGCGCCGCGAGCCGCCTGCCACGGAACCCGCCCGCCAGCCCCGCCAGGTAGCTAGCCAGCGTATCGGTGTCAGGGTGCCGTTGCCTGCTCATCCGCCTCCCTCCTGCTCAGGTGAGACGCTGTCGGCAGCCGGCCGGTTCCCGGCCACGCGGGAATTGGTGCGCAGATGCGAAAGGTATGGGACCAGGCGCGCCCTGCCCCTGGCGCACCGGCTCTTCACGGTCCCCGTGGAAACGCCGAGGATGTCGGCCACCTCGGCCACCGGGTAGCCGAGCATGTCAACGAGCACCAGCGCCGAGCGCTGCTCCGGTGGCAGCATGCGCAGGGCCGCGTCGACGTCCAGCCTGGTCTCGACGGCGTCCGCGGCATCGGACACAGGCACGCCGGCCGGCTGACTGGCACCGCCGCTCCCGCCGGCCGGCGACCCGGCTATGGCCGACCCGCCGCGGGCGGCCTGCGCGGCCAGCGCCTCGAGCACGTCCGGGTCACCCGACCAGCTGATGCTCCGCGACTGCCTGCGGCGCAGCCGGTCCACGGCGGCGTTGACCACGATCCTGTGCAGCCACGTGGTGACCGCTGACTCGCCGCGGAAGTCCGCGGCCCGCCGGAAGGCCGAAATCATCGCCTCCTGGAGCGCGTCAGCCGCATCCTCCGGGTCGCAGACCGTGCGCAGCGCGACCGCCCAGAGCCGGTCCTTGTGCCGCAGGAACAGCGTGCCGAAGGCCTCGGCGTCTCCCGCGAGGTGGCGGCGGAGCAGTTCGGCGTCTGAGGGCTCGCCGCCGCTGCGCTCCGTGCCGCGCGTGCCGACGGCCGAGCCGGGCTCGTGCGCGCCAGGCGCCGCGGTGCCGGAGTCATCGCCCGTGACACCGGCGGCCAGCTTCCGCCGCCCAACCATCGGCGTCCCCCGGCCGTCAGGCGGCACCGGAGACGGCTGTCCCGCGGATGACGACGTTGTAGATGCGCGCCTGGTAGGTCCCCGGCGACCCGGGAACGGGAGGAAGGCTGCCTGTCAGCCAGATCAGCACATATTGGCCGGTGGCGTTCGAGTCGATCGTGAAGGTGTGCACGCCAGATGTCGTAGCGAGGCCGGCCACCAGGGTGAAGTGATGCAGCGCGGTCTTGGACATCGTGTCGTTGTTCCCGAGGTAGATCTCCGCCGTCGTGCAGCACACGGTGCCGAACTGCACCTGCACCTGGCTGAGCCGGACGCGCTTGCCCATCTCGATGATCAGGCCGGTGCCGGGCTTCAGGTTCCCGAACTTCGGATAGTTCTTGTACGTGTCGGTGCCCCAGTACGTGCCGGGATTGTTGTCGATGGCCAGCCGCGCTTGAGCCAGGTCCTCGTTGTCGGTGCCGAAGATGTTGAAGGTGGTGACGCCGACAGGCCTCTGGACGGTCCCCGCGGAGTGGGCGGAGCTCGCCCTCGTCGGCGCGGGCTTGCGGGCCTGGCCGGCGGCGGACTTGTGCAGGCTGCCGCTGATCACCCACGCGGTCGCGGCGACCGCGGCGAGCACGAGCACGATCACCAGGGTGATCACGGCGCGGCTCGCCGCGCTGCGCTCGCTGGCCGGGTAGCGGCGACGGTAGGAAGCGCCGTCGCGATCTTGGTCAGGCAGCGCCCAGCTGCCGGGATCGTCCGGCTGCGGCGGGTAGCCGGAATAGGGGTCGCGGTCCGGGTAGTCATGCCGCCCGCCGCCGCGCGGCATCGAGGGCGCCGGCTCCGGCAGCGGCACGGGCGGCGCCACGCTGGCGAGCGCGTCGGCGAACGCCCCTGGAGTCAGGATCGGCGGCCCCTGACGGCCGGCCCGCTGCAGCAGCGCACGGCAGACGACGCCGTCGACCGCGGGTGACACGTCCGCGGTTACCTGCCGCGGCGTGCACGGGACCCCGTCGGTGACGGGGGCGGGCGGCAGGCCGCTGTGCGAGTTGCCCGGCCAGTAGCCGGTGAGCGCCGCGTACAGCAGCGCCGCCAGGTCCCGGGTGTCGGTGACCGCGGGGTCGCTCGCGGCCGCGCCGGTCAGGGCGGCGCCGGCGAGCGCGGCGTCGATGCCAAGCCCGCTGATCTTCACCCCGCTGCTGCGCGTCCAGCGCAGCGACTCAGGCGTTAGCCGCAGGTGCGCCTGCCCCGCGGCATGCGCGCCGGCGAGCGCGCGGGCGGCGTCGCAGACCAGGGCGCACGCCCTGGCGGGGTCGAGCGCGCCGTCGGCGAGCAGGTCGGTCAGCGACTCGCCGCCCACCCACTCGAGCACCACGTACGCCTGATCGCCGCCGTCCTCGACATCGAACACCTGGGCAAGCCGCGGGTCGGTGAGCCGGCTCGCGGCCCTGGCCGCGGTCACCACCTGCGCAATCCGCGGGAACCCCGGGGCGAACGTCAGCACGGACACCGGGCGGGCGAGCGTCTCGTCCAAGCCCTTCCACATCGTCCAGCCGCTGCCCGCAGCGACCTGGTCGACGAGCCGGTATCGACCGGCGAGCCTGGTTCCTGGTTCGGAGGTGTACGTGCTCATACGTTAGCGCCAAGAGTGGGGCCCGCTCTCGGCCTCCTTCCAGCCCCGGGTGTCCACGATGACCGTGCGGGTCGCGCCGCGGGTACCTCTCATGCTAATGTCCGGCGCCGGTCCGCAATCGTCACCCTGCCGCTTATTCAGGCCCGGCCATTCATCGCCGCGCGCCAATACCTTCAATCTCTCACACCAGCATGCGGGGTGCGCTCGTGAGTTCCCCCCGCGTGCTGCATTGTTCCCGAATCAGTTACCCGCCCGTCATTGCCCGCCATCCCCATTGTAATCACATTGACACTGGTTTGTTATGTAACCGCCCGAAACGGCCGGCCACCGAGCGTACTAGGATGCGGAACTCATCGATGCCGAGCACCCGGGCGCAGAATGCGTAAAGCAACAGCGCGCCGCCCCCGCCGACAACGATGCTGACCAGGCCGTAGAGCGGGCCGGCATGCAGCACGGACCCGACGACGGCCATCGTCACGAAGGCGAACACCAGGCCGGGCAGCGTGGCCAGGAACATCCGGACCAGGCTGCGGGTGATCCGCCACCCGTCCAGGCTGCCCACCCGGCGCAGCAGCAGCGGCCAGGACAGCACCGCGCCGGTCAGCGTCATCAGGTCGTAGGCGGCGGCGAGGCCGATCACAACCTGACCCCGCGGCAGGGCGTGCAGCGCGACCAGGTCGCCGATCACCCCGACCACGAGCATCACCATGCCGATAATCGCCGGGGTCCGGTTCTCGTGGAACGAGTAGAACACGCGCAGCTGCAGCTGGGTCAGCATGAACGGCACCAGGCCGAGCGCGAACATGCCGAACACCTCGCCGATGTACCTGGCATCCTGCACCGAGTCGCTGCCGATCGAGAAGAGGAACTCGCACAGCGGCGCGCCGAGCACGGCAAGGAAGACCGCCGCGGGCACCACGATGACCGACGCGAGCCTTACCCCGGTCGAGAAGTCGTCACGGACCAGCGAGTACCTGCGGTCGGTGGCGTGGCCGCTCATCCGCGGCAACAGCGCGCTGATCACCGAGATCCCGACGACCGCGTACGGCAGCTGGAACAGCTGCCATGCGTAGGAGTAGGTCGCGTAGCCGCCGCCGCCCGCCCCGGCCGCGTTCGCTACCCGCTGTGCGACCAGGTTGCCGAGCCATTGCGAGACGACGTAGAACACCATCCAGCCGGCCATCCGGCCGATCACGCTCACCTCCGCGCCCCGCAGGTCCCACCGCGGCCGCATGCTGAACCCGGCCCGGCGCAGCACGGGGAACAGCGCTATCGACTGGATGACGATGCCCAGCGTGGTGCCGATGCCGAGCAGCTTGAGGCCGCCAGGGGAGATGGCGATGTTCCCGTCCCTTGGCTGCAGCCCCTGCACGGCGATGAACAGCCCGCCGACGGCGATGACGACCACGTTGTTGATCACCGGCGTCCACATGTTGGCGCCGAACCGCCCGCGCGTGTTCAGGATCGCGCCAAGCAGCGAATCCATCCCGTAGAAAAAGATCTGCGGGATGAAGAAGTACGCGAAGAGCACCATCACGTGGTGCTCCATGGCGCCCTGGCTTCCCGGCGGCCCGTTGATGTTGCCCGCGTACAGGTCGACGAGCGGCGCCGCCAGCGCCGTCCCGATGACCGTGACGGTGAACAGCGAGATCACGCCCAGCGTGAAGATGCGCTCGGCGTACGCCTCGCCCCGGTCCGGGTCGTCCTTGGCCGCCTTGACGAGCAGCGGCACGACGACGCTCGTGAAGATGCCGCCGAGCATCAGGTAGTAGATCGTGTTCGGCAGCGTGTTGGAGTTGTTGTAGGCGATGGCCAGCCGCCCCGTGCCAAGCGCGGCGACGAACACGAAAGTGCGCAGGAATCCGGTAGCCCGGGACACGAGCGTGCCCAGCGCCATCACCTGGCTTGAGCGCGTCAGGTTGGGCTGGGTGTCCGCCGCCGGCCGCCGGCCGCCATCCGGCGGGGTGCCCCCGCCCGGATACTCCAGGATCTGGGTGCGGTTCTCGCCGCCGTCGCCGCCGTCGCCGCCGTCGGGCGGCCGCCGCCCGGGGGCGGGGCGCTGCGGCACCTGCGGGTAGTCAGGCGGCTGCGGGTAGGTCTGCTGCGGATACCCCGGCGGCGGCGGGAAGAACGCCGTCGGCGGCGGCGGGTCTGGTCAAGGGTTACCTCCGCGGGGCTCAGGGGCCGCCGGGAGTCGGAGTCGGGCCCGACGGGGTCGGGCTCGACGGGGCGGTCGGCGT
>JASHPP010000754.1 GCA_030038035.1 Trebonia sp. | reverse complement strand
ATCGTGAACACGCCCTTCGGCAGCCCTTCCGCGGCGTCGGCGTCGGTGCGCCTGGACGGGTACGAGATCCGGACGGCGGCGGTCCGCCGGGGCGTGCCGTGCGTGACCACCGTGGCCGGCCTGGCGGCCGCTGTGCAGGGCATTGAGGCCATCATCCGCGGCGAAGTGGGCGTCCGCTCACTGCAGGAGCACGCCGCCTGGCTACGCGGCTGAGGGGTGCATGGCACAGCCAGATCGGGAGGGCGGGGTGGCACCGGTTCAGGTGCGCGGGACGGTGCTCACGGTGCGCCGGGTCGACGCGTACGTGGCCATGACCGTCGTCGCCCCCGCGATCGCCACCAGGTTCCGGCCGGGCCAGTTCGTCGCGATCGCGGTTGGCGGGCCGCAGTCCGCCATGCTCGCCAGGCGCACGTTCTCCGTGCACGACGTGCGGCCGGACCACGGGGGCACCGTGGAGTTCGTGTTCCTGCCGCGCGAACCGGGTGCGCAGTGGCTGGCTGACTGCCGGTCGCGCGATGTCCTCGATGTGGTCGGGCCGCTTGGGCGGCCGTTCCCCGTGCCCCGCGACCCGGCCTCCTGCCTGCTGCTCGGCGTTGGCGCCGCCGCCGCGCCGCTGTTCTCGCTGGCCGCGCGGCTGGCCGACCGTAGCTGCCCCACCGATTTCCTGCTCGGCGCGGAAAGCGCGGACCGCGTGTTCGGGGCGCTGACCGCGCGGCGGACGGGGCGTTCGGCGGTGATCACGACGACGGACGGGTCGCTGGGGACCCGCGGCTCGGTTACCGACATGCTGCCCAACGTGGTCCAGCAGGCGCGCAGCGACGTGATCTACGCGTCCGCGCCGCTGCCGGTGCTGCGCGCGGTCTGCGCGCTGGCCGCGCGGTACGAGATCCCGGTGCAGGCGCTGGTCGCCGAGCCCGTGATGACGTGCGGCACCGGGCTGTGCATGGGCTGCGTGCTGCCCGCCGTGGGCAACGACGGGATCACCCGGATGGTGCGGGCCTGCGTGGACGGGCCGGTGTTCCGCGGCGACCTGGTGCGCTGGGACGACGTGGGCACGATCCCGTTCGACGCGCTCGGCGCGCCAGGCTGGAAGCCGCGCCCTGCCGCGGCGGGTGCGCCCGGTGCGGCGGGTGTACACGGTGCGCCTGCGCCTGCGCCGGGTGTGCCGGGTGTGCCGGGTGTGCCTGGTGCGCCGTCATCGGCGGGGGAGCAGTCCCATGCCGGCTGACCTGCGGACCCGGATCGGGCACATTGACCTGCCGAGTCCGATCCTGACCGCGTCCGGGTGCGCCGGGTCGGGCCGGGAGCTGGCGCAGTTCACCGACGTGGCCAGGATCGGCGCGGTGACCACCAAGTCGGTGACGCTTGAGCCGCGCGCGGGCAACCCCGCGCCCAGGCTGTCCGAGACGCCGAGCGGCCTGCTGTCGTCGCCCGGGCTCCAGGGGCCGGGCATCGACGGGTTCCTGCAGCGGGACCTGCCGTGGCTGCTGTCGCGCGGCGCGCGCGCCGTCGTGAGCATCGCCGGCCACACCGCCCGCGAGTACGGCGAACTCGCCTCGCGGCTGTCCGACGCCGCCGGCGTGACCGCGATCGAGGTCAACCTGGGCTGCCCGGACGCGTCCGCCGCCGGGCGCGCGTTCGCGCTTGACCCGGCGGCGGCCGGCCAGGTGGTGGCCGCGGTGCGCGGCAGCGCCAGGTACGACATCCCTGTCTTCGCGAAGCTGTCCCCCGAGGTCACCGACATCGTGGCGGTGGCGCGGGCCTGCGTGGCCGCCGGGTCAGACGGCCTGTCCATGATCAACACGCTGCCCGGCATGGCCATCGACCCGGTGTCCCTGCGCCCCGCGCTGGCCGGGCTGACCGGCGGCCTGTCCGGGCCCGCGATCCGCCCGGTCGCGGTGCGCTGCGTCTGGCAGGTCCGCGAGGCGCTGCCCGACGTGCCGATCATCGGGGCCGGCGGGGTGCGGACCGGGCGGGACGCCCTGGAACTGCTGCTCGCGGGAGCCACGCTGGTGGCCGTCGGGACGGTGCTCTTCCACGATCCCTCGGCCTGCGCGCGAATCCAGCGCGAGCTCGAGGAAGAGCTTGCGGCGCGGGGCGTGGACCGGGTATCAGACATCGTGGGCCGCGCGCACCAGCCCGCGGGTTATGCGGCGCAGCGCACCGGTTGGACGTTATGAGCAGTTACGGGGTGTGACTATCATGCGGTACCGGCAGTCAGAATCGCCGGGACAGCCCCGGCCACCTGGGAGAGAGGAGACTGGGGTGCAAAGGCCAGCACCGGTCGCCGTGGCGCTCGACGCCCCGGACCTGGACACCGCGGCACGCTGGGCAGCGCTCGTGACGCCGCACGTGTCGACTGTCAAGATCGGCTTGGAACTGTATCTGCGCTACGGCCCGGATGTCGTGGCCACGGTGCGCGGGGCCAGCGGGGTCGAGGTCTTCCTCGACCTGAAGCTGCACGACATCCCCGCCACGGTGGCGGGCGCCGCTCGCGCCGTCTCGCGGCTGCGCCCGGAGATCCTGACCGTGCACGCCGCGGGGGGCGCGGACGTGGTCCGGGCGGCGGTGGAGTCGGCCCCCGGCACCACCGTGGCCGCCGTGACCGTGCTCACCTCGCTCGGTGACGACGACCTGGCGCAGATGGGAGTCCCCGGGCCAGTCGGCGACCTGGTGCGCCGGCTCTCCGTCATGGCGGTCTCCGCGGGTGCCCGCGGGCTGGTCTGCTCACCGCACGAGGTCGCCGCGGTCCGGGCTGAGGTCGGCCCTGACGTCACCCTGATCACCCCGGGCGTCCGCCCCGCGGGAGCGGACCTGCACGACCAGGCGCGCGTCGCCACCCCGGAAGAGGCCATCCGCGCCGGAGCCGACCTGCTTGTCATCGGCCGCCCCATCACGCGCGCACCGGACCCGGGCGCCGCCGCCGCCGCGGTCGCCGCCTCGCTCCGCCGCGCGG
Source organism: Trebonia sp. (assembly GCA_030038035.1). The sequence goes on along the minus strand of JASHPP010000754.1, from coordinate 674 downwards.
TCCCCGCCCTGTAGCGGGCCCCGTAGCCCCGGCCCCGTAGCCGACGCGCCCCGTCGCCGGCCCTGTAGCCCGCCCCGTAGCCCGCCAGCAGCGCCCGCCACGGGCACGCTTTTGGCGTTGGGCCCCCCAGCGCTCACCCTATTGCGATCTCGGGAAGTTAAGGGGCTGTGTCGCCGCTCCCTCGGGTGCATGTCACCTGGTCAGCTGATGTGCGTGTGAGCAGTGCGGCAAGGGCGTGGCAGGCTGGCCGGGGCGCGGGCGGCTGTCCGGTGGCTGTCTTAGATTGTGGGACGGCGTCGGGAACTTAGGACCCGGGCCGCAGCTTTTTTGCCCGTTTTATACCGATTTCCGGATGCCGCTCGGGTCCTATCTTGGCAGCGCCCGCGGACCGTGCCCGGTATGGGTGGTTTGTCCGCCGGCAGGCTGGGCGGCTTAAGTTCCTGGCATTGCAACCCTATTGGCGGCGTGGCCCCCACCGCTAACGCCGATTTTCGCGGGGGATAGTTATCCCCTGGCTGACTGGATGTTGTCCGGTCGCGGGGGACTGTCTCTGGCTTGTGTGCAGGCATTTTGTGGGGTAGTTCCGCTGCAGGCGGCCGTTTGATGGGGTAGATAGCGCTGACTGGTCGTGTCGCATCGCCACTGATGCCATACCGGGCGGCCCGCTCGCGCCA
>JASHPP010000104.1 GCA_030038035.1 Trebonia sp. | reverse complement strand
GCCGGGCGGCACCCACCGCGCCAGCAGAACCTCGCCATGCGCCGCGACCACGACCCGGGCCCCGGCGGCGGGCGGGCTCCCTGCGCCCGTGGCCAGCGCCTGGGCGGTGCGCCGATCGGCGCCGAGCTGGCCGGCCTCGCGGACCGCGTCGGCCCAGGCCACATCCCAGGCATACTGCCGTTCTGACCCCGAGTCCGGCACCTCGACGGTGGCCGTCACGCAGAGCCCGGACGCTGCCGAGCCAGGCTGCAGAGCGCGCAGTCCGGGTTCAAGCTCCAGTCGGCCGAGCCGGGCCAGCGGGTGTGTCATCGGTACGCTTGGCATGTTCCCATGACAGCACGCAGGCACAAAGGACCGGGCGGCGGGTCACTACGGCTGAGCACGAGGCACTGCGGTCCTCCGATTGGGGAGTGGCGGCTGGCGTTGCAGACACGATCGCCCGTTCGGGATAGCGGGCTAGCTTGCTGCGGCCTGCCGTGGTGTCTGGCCTGGGGTTGACTGCCCGGTGGCGGGACTGGCGGGACTGGCGGTCAGGGTTTTCTCGGCGGCGTCCACGATGCCGAGGTCGGCGCGGATGTGCAGTTCGGCCGCGGTGCTGAGCAGGGATTCGACCGCGGTGCTGCTGGTGGCGCCGCGGGCGTCGGCCAGGGCGTGCAGTTGCCGCAGCAGGTGCGCGCGTTGCCGGGCGAGCACGGCCGGCAGCGCGGCGGGGTCGCCGCAGCGCAGGGCGGCCATGATCTTGAGGAAGAAGTCGTCGCGGTAGCCGCGGGCCCGGATGGCCGGCTCGGCCAGCCACCGGTCCAGCTCGGCGCGGCCGGCCGGGGTGAGCCGGTGGACGACGCGGTCGGGCTTGACCTGCTGCGGCTGCCGCTCGGAGTCGATCAGGCCGTCCCGGGAGAGCCGGTCCAGGATCTGGTACAGGTGGCCGATGTTCAGCCCGCCCCACTGCTCGCCGACGGCCTGCTCGAAGCTGGCCTTGAGCTCGTAGCCGTGGGCGGGCTTGGCCGCCAGCAGGGCCAGGACCGCGTGGTGCAGGGGCATGACAGCCTTACCTTGCCGCTAGGGTAACGATCTGAAGTCCGTTCTTGCATTGCCGCTAGGTAAGGGTTGAGCATAGTCCCAGCCCCCGGTCGGCGCCAGCCCCCGGGACGGGCACGGGCATGCCAGCAGCGGCCCGCCGGACCAGTCGCTGACCGGGCGGGCAGCCATCTGCGTAAGGGATCGGGATGAACTCCGGCCAGGCACCCTCGGCGTACGGCGTAGCCAGCGCGGGCCAGTCGCCGCAGGTCATGGTGGCGGCGGACGGTGTCAGCCGGACCTTCGGCAGCGGGCATACGGCCGTTCACGCGCTGCGCGAGGTCTCGTTCACGATAGGCCGTGGTCAGCTCGTTGCCTTGCGCGGACGATCCGGCTCAGGCAAGACCACGCTGCTGAACATCATCGGCGGCCTGGACGACCCGACGGCGGGCTGCGTATGGGTGGACGGCCGCGAGGTGAACCGGATGACCGAGCGGGAGCGGCTGGCACTGCGGCGGGACCGGGTCTCCTTCATCTTCCCGTCCTTCGGGCTCGTGCCGATGCTGTCCGCGGCGGAAAACGTCGGGATTCCGCTGCGCATCGCCGGCCTGCGGCCCGGCGAGCGCCGTGAGCGGGTCGCGGCCATGCTGGCGCTGACCGGGCTGTCCAGCCATGCCGCGCACCGCCCCGATGAGCTTTCCGGCGGCCAGCAGCAGCGGGTGGCCATCGCCCGCGCGCTAGCCGGCCGGCCGGGCCTGCTGATCGCGGACGAGCCAACCAGCCAGCTCGACCTGGAGACCGGTCGGCAGATCATGGAGCTGCTGCTCAGCGTGGTGCGTTCCGAGGGCGTCACCGCGCTGGTCGCCACCCACGACGAGGAGCTCGTCGACCTGGCCGACAAGATCATTTCGCTGGAGGATGGGTCCGTCGCGAGCGTCGAGGGCGGGTAGGAGCGGGCTATGGGTGGGCTGGGGGTGTCCTTCCTCGTCCGCCGGGCCAGGTCCTCGTGGTTGCTCCTGGCCTGCGTCGCGGTCACGGTGCTCCTGACCACCGGGCTTACGGCCGTGCTCTGGACCTTCGCGGTCAGGGTGGTCCCGACCGGAGCGCTGAGCACCCTGGCCGCCCCCCAGAGCCGGTCGTTCGCGCTCAGCGGCGTCATCGACGACGCCGGCCAGGCCGCCTCCGACTCGCAACTGATCCGTGCCACGCTGCGCGCGGCGTGGCCGGGGGTCGGTTTCCAGCTGGAAAGCGCGCTGTGGGCGGAGCCAATCCAGCTCCCGTCGAGCGCCGTAAGCCCACCCGTCTCCCAAGGCGGGCCGGGCGACCAAGGCGAGCCGGGCGGGCCGCCCGCCCCAGGGCCGACCATCACGCAGATCCAGCCCGCGTCGCTGGCAGGGATCAGCGCCCAGGCGACGCTGACCGCCGGGCAATGGCCTGGTCCGCCGCGCCACGGGGGTCCGCTGCCCGTGGCGCTGCCGGCCGCCGCGGCCAGCCGGCTGCACCTGACAGTGGGGTCGGTGCTGACGGGCACCCCTGCGTCCGGCGGGACGCCGGTTTCGCTGCAGGTCACCGGTCTGTTCAAGCCCAGGAACCCGGCGGCGGCGTACTGGAACGTGGACCTGCTGCCCGTCTCGGGGATCAGCAGCCAGAGTTACACCGTCAGCACAGCAGGGATGAGCCTCGCGGGTACCTTCGTCAAGTACGGCCCCGCGGTCGTGAACCCGGCCGCGTTCGGCGGGGCGCTCACCGCGAACCAGGCCTCGTGGCTGGTGTTGCCGCAGGCACCGGCGATGGCCAGCGGGAACATCGCCGCGCTGGCCGCGAGCACCAGCGCGGTGGTTTCACACCTGGCTGTTTCTGTCATGCCCGATGGGCTGCAGGTAGCCTCGGGCCTGCCGCAGCTCCTGGCCGGCCTGGCCAGCACGATCGTGCTGACCCGGTCGCTGTTCGCGATCGGCGCACTGCTGTTGCTGCTGGTCGCCGGGGCGGCGCTGGTGCTGGCCGCACGGCTGCTCGCCAGTCTGCGCGAGGAGGAGTCCGCGCTGCTGCGGGCGCGAGGCGCCACCAGGTGGCAGCTGACGCGGCCCGCGCTGGCCGAGGCGGTCGTGCTCGGCGCCGCGGCCAGCCTGGCGGGCGTGCTGGCCGGCACCCGGCTGACCGGTGTGGCGGCCGGCCT
>JASHPP010000103.1 GCA_030038035.1 Trebonia sp. | reverse complement strand
CGCCTAGCCGACCGGCGGCGTCCCGTGGGTGTGGAACGACTCGATCGTCTTCAGGCCCCACGCCTGGCCCTTGGCGCGCTCGGCCTGCGTCCAGGTGATCGTCTTCCAGTCCGGCGCGAAGATCAGCCGCCCGACCGGGTTGCACAGCTCGATGCGGTTCCCGCCCGGCTCGTACAGGTAGAGGAAGAACGTCTGCTGAATCGCGTGCTTGTGCGGCCCGGTCTCGATGAACACGCCCGCCTCAAGCGCGATGTCCGCCGCGCGCAGGATGTCCTCGCGCGTGTCGGTACGGAACGCGATGTGGTGCAGCCGCCCGGCCGTCCCCGTCCAGTCGTCGGTGTAGACGACGTCGTAGCTCTTCTGCGCGAAGTGCGTCCACACCGCGGAGACGCGGCCGGTGTCGAGCTGGATCTGCTCGGTGATCCGCGCGCCGAGCTGGTCCACCATGAAGTCGCCGCACTGCGCCGACTCCACCGCCAGGTAGTTGACGTGGTCCAGGTTCCGCACGCTGACGCCGCGCGCCGGGTAGGCCTGCGCCTGGTTCTTCAGCGCGGGGGCGAGCTCGGCGGGGCGGGAGTCGGCGTACCACTGGGTCTCGTAGTACAGCTCCATCACGTGCCCGTCCGGGTCGTGGAAGGCGTAGGTCGGGCCGATCCCCGGGTCGCCGTCCTTCCAGCCGATCCCGCGCCCGCTCGCCTCGACGGCCTTGACCCGCCGCTCGAGCGCCTCGGGGCTCTCGGCCCGCATGGCGACCCGCGCGATGCCCGACGTGGCGTGCCCGGTCAGCTTGAGCGTGTGCCGCTCGTAGTCGTCCCAGGTGCGCAGGTAGGCCGAGTTCCCCTCGGCGCTGACCACCGTCAGCCCGAGCACGTCGGTGAAGAACCACAGTGACTTGTCGAACTCGGGGGTAAGGAGCTCGACGTAGCCAAGGTGGGCCACGTCGTGCAGGGGCGGTCGTGACATCTTCTCTCCTTTTTATCCCGAACGATCCCGGCCGGCTGTTCTTTTCTTTCTTGCTTCCTCGGGGGGTTCCGGGGGGTCGTCCCCCCGGGCTAGCAGGGCCGCGGGAAGACCGTGCCGTCGAACAGCTTGCGTGCTGTCCGCACCACGCCGGACCGCAGCACCGCGGGCGGCGTCGTCGTGGTGTCGAGCTCCACCTCGACGCCGAGCGCCCCGCTGGGATGCTCGATGCTCAGCCGCGAGCCCGCGGGCCGGGCGGCGATGTCGCTGCCCACCGCGCCCGGGAGCATGACCGCGGTGCCGACGCTGACCGCGCCGAGGACCCCGATCGACTCGTGCACCCGGACGGGGATGAACGTGCGCGTGCTGATCGTCCCGCCACCCGCGGCCGGCGGGGCCACCAGCGAAATCTTGGGCACGGTGGTGCCGCTGACGTCGCCGAGCCCCATCGCCTTGCCTGCCTCAAGCCGCAGCTCCTGCACCCGCCTGTTCAGCTCCTCGTCCGACTCGAGCTCGGCGATCGGCTCATAGCCGGTCTTGCCGAGGCTGCTCGCCGTCACCACGACGACGGGCATCCCGTTGTCCACGCAGGTCACGGTGATCCCGCCGAACACGTCCGTGACGTTGCCTGTCGGCAGCACGCTCGCGCCCGGATTGGCGTCCTCGAAGTCGAGGACCACCGGCGACGCGGTTCCCGGCACGCCGTCGATCGCCGTGTCCCCGTCGTAGCGCGGCCTGCCGCCTGGCGTCAGGAACTTGGCGGTCACGATCCCGTCGGTGTTCACCATCCGGATGCGGACGCTGGTCTCCTCCTCGCCCGCGGGGACCAGCCCGCGCTCGACCGCGAACGGGCCGATTCCGGCCAGGATGTTGCCGCAGTTCTGCCGGTCGGTCACGATCGGCTGGTCGACCACCACCTGCAGGAACAGGTAGTCCACGGCCACCCCGGGCACCCCGGACCGCGAGACCACCGCGACCTTGGAGGTGAGCGGGTGGGCGCCGCCGATGCCGTCGATCTGCTTCGGGTCAGGGCTGCCCATGATCCGCAGCAGCAGGTCGTCGCGTTCGGCCACCTCCTGCGGGAGGTCGCCGGCGAGGAAGTACGCGCCCTTGGAGGTGCCGCCGCGCATCAGCATGCACCGGATGCCGTCAGTCATGGCCTGGTCCTCCTAGCCCTGCGCCGGTCCTTCGCCTGCCCGCCTGGCGTACTCCGCGGCGGTGATGTACTCGACCTTGGCCAGCTTGGCGCGCAGCCCGTACATGTCCAGGCCCAGCTGCCCGTCGGCGAGCGCCTTGCGGTTGGTGTCCTCCTTGGCGACCCGGGCCGCCGACGCGCTCACCGCCGCGGCGACGTCCAGCCGCGGCACGCAGACCACGCCGTCGTCGTCGGCCACGATCGCGTCGCCTGGCCTGATCGTCTGCCCGCCGATCGTCACCGGCACGTTGACCGCGCCGGGCGTCTCCTTGACCGTGCCCTGCGCGCTGACGTTGGCGGTCCAGGCGGGGAACCCCATCTCGCGCAGTTCGGCGGTGTCGCGCAGGCCGGCGCCCATGACCAGGCCGCGCACGCCGCGGGCCGACACCGACGTGGCGATCAGCTCGCCGAACAGCCCGTCCGTGCTCGGCGAGGTCGTGGTGACCACGAGGATGTCGCCGGGCCTGGCCTGCTCGACCGCGACGTGCAGCATGAGGTTGTCGCCCGGCCAGCAGAGCACGGTCAGCGCCGTGCCGGCGATCCGGGCGCCGTGCTGGATCGGCCGGATGCCAGGGCCGAGGTAGCCGTTCCTGGCGATGGCCTCGTGCACGGTGGCGACACCGTAGGTGGCGAGCTTGTCGACCTGCGCGAGATCGGCGCGCGGCGGGTCGGTGACGACGACGTTCAGCATGGCTGTTCCTGCCCCTTACGTCCTTGTGGTGTAGGTTCTGCGAGCCCTGTTGTCGCGACCGCGTCCGCGGGGCCGCTCATGGCCCTGCGTCCGCGGCCGCGGAGCCGTTCGCGTCCCCGGCTGCCCGCAGCTGCTCGATGACGCTGCCCAGATGCCGCCTGGTAGCCAGCTCGGCGTCGTCGGGGCGACGGCCGACGATCGCATCGACGATGGCCAGGTGCTCGGACAGCGATTGTTCTGGCCGGCCGGGGCGCAGCGCGAGCTGGAACTGGTGGCGGACGATCTGCGCGTCCAGCCGCTCGAGCAGGCCAACCGCGACCGACTGGCCCGAAATCACCCCGATCTGCCTGTGCAGTTCCCTGTTCAGTTCCGAGTACTTCAGCGGGTTGCCCTCGGAGACCGCGCGGGCCATGCTCCTGCCGAGTTCACGCAGCTCAGCCGCCTCGTCCTCCGTCACGTTCTGGGCTGCCTTGACCGCGCAGAGCGCCTCGAGCGCGATCCGGCATTCGGTGATCGCGACCGCTTCCTCCGGGCCGACCACGCGGACCCGGGCACCCCGGTTCGGCACCCGTTCGACGAGCCCTTCCGCCGTCAGGTCGATGAGCGCGGCCCGCATGCTCGCCCTGGTCACCCCGAGCAGGCTGGCGAGCTCCTCTTCGACAAGCCGCTGACCAGGCGCGACGTCACCGCTGAGGATGGCCTGCCGCAGCGCGGCGAGGGCGTGCGTCCGTGCGGGCTCCCCGGCCTGAGGGCCGCCCGGCGTTGGTCTGGGCATGGCCGGAGGCTACGAAATCGCCGCTGGATTGTCAACAATCTGGTCAAGCGCCCTGTCGCGCCACCCGATCCG
>JASHPP010000102.1 GCA_030038035.1 Trebonia sp. | reverse complement strand
CCCGCCCGCGCGCCGTCCGCGCACGTCAGCGAGTCCGGCGAGGCCTCCCGCGGCGGCGCGGTTCGCCCCGATACCGTCCCCGCCGGACCCGGTCCCGGCCAGCCCGAGCCCGGGGCCGAGCTGCTAAGACCGAACGGCTAAGCCGGAATGTCCGCGGCCGCCCCGTGGCTTACCGTGCTAACAGTGCCCGAAGAAGGGAGCCGCCCATGAGCCGCGCCGTCAAGATTCCCGACGCCACCCACCCGATCACGGTCCGCCCGACCGGTTCCCGCGTGACCGTGCGCGTCGGCGGCGTGACGGTCGCCGAGTCCGACAGCGCGCTGTCGCTGGCCGAGGCGTCCTACCCGGTGGTGCAGTACATCCCCATCGCCGACGTGGACCGGAGCCTGCTGCGGCGCACCGGCACCCAGAGCTACTGCCCCTACAAGGGCGACGCCAGCTACTTCAGCGTCCAGACGCCGGACGGGCGCACAGAGACCGACCTGATCTGGAGCTACGAGCAGCCCTACCCGGCGGTCGCCGAGATCGCGGGGCACGTGGCCTTCTACCCCGACCGCGCCGAGATCACCGTCGCCGGCTAAGGCCGACATTATTCCGAACGACGCGTTACTTCGCCCCGCGCGTCCCCGATACCCCGCTTGACCGGCGTGCCTGGCGCGCGGTCGCGCCCGGTCAGCAGCGTCGCGGCCACGCCGGCGGCGCACGCGGCGAGGACGAGCCCGGGCGCGTGCCCGCCCGGGGCGAAGCCGCCGACCGCGAGCCTGGTCAGGCCCAGCATCAGGGCGATGACGCCGAAGGCCAGCAGCACCGGCGACCATGGCCCCGCCCGGCCGAGCCCGGCGGGCAGCCGCGCCGCCCGCCGTTCCACCGGCATGAACACCGTGACCAGGAGCGCGAGCACCACGGCGAGAAGGGCGAGCCACACGGCCCGCAGTTCCCACCACTGCGTGGTCCCGATGGCAGGCTGGGGCAGTATCCCGGTCCGGTAGAACGCGACCGCGACGACGATCGCGGGCACGAAATGCCACAGGTACACGGTCATCGTGGCCTGGTTCAGCTTCGTGACCCAGCGCCACGGGCGCGGCCTCGCCAGCAGCCTGGAGACCGTGGGCTCGGCCGCGAGCACCAGGCCGTCGTGGGCGGCGGCGAAGGCGAGCAGGGCGATCGACGGCGGGTTCGTGTTGCCCGAGCCGATCATGTTGACCGCGAACCGCCCCCAGATCAGCAGGCCCGCCAGCAGGGCCGCGCCCCCGGCGGCGAGCGCGTACGGGCGCCACCGCGGGGACGTCAGCGTGCGATCCTGCCAGGCGAAGCCCCACTGGTGAATCGCGCCCCACACGAGCAGGAAGTTGACGTACCCGACGACGGACGGCACGTGCCCCCCGGCCAGCAGGGCGTTGACCAGGGCGGCCGCCGCGGCCATGACGGCGGGAACCGCCAGCCCCCACCGCCTGTGCGCAGCAAGCAGCACCGGGGTCAGCGCGATCAGCAGCAGGTAGACAGGAAGGAACCACAGCTGGAGCGCGACGAGCCAGCCCGCCTCGGCGATCTCCGCCGTGCTCACGCCCGCCGCCCCCGCGATCGCCACCGCGGCGACCGCCACCGCGACGAAAACCGCCGTCGGCCAGAGCAGGCGCATGGCCCGGTGGCGGACCCACCCGGTCCAGGTCTGCCCGTCCGCGTGGTGCGCGGTCCAGGACAGCGCGTTGACATAGCCGCCGACGAGGAAGAACAGCGGCATCACCTGGAAGACCCACGTGCCCCACTGTGCCCAGCCGATGTAATCGAGCGCGTCAAGCCCGGACAGCTGGCCGCCGCTGTAGGTGATGGAGATCAGCACCCAATGGCCGAAGACGACGCCGGCCATGGCCACGACCCGCACCAGGTCGACGTAGCGGTTCCGTTCCATGGCCGCGAGCCGTCACGCCGGGCGGAGCTCTTGCGGCCGGGTGCCCTGCGGCTGGTTGCGGCCGGTAAACAGGGTCGCGGTCATGCCGATGACGAAGGCGGCCAGGACGGGCACGGGCGGATGGCCGCCGGGGGCGAACCCGGCGATCGCGAGCCGGGTCAGGCCCACCGAGGCGGCGACGATGCCCGCCAGCAGGAGCACAGGGGACCACGGCCCGGGCCGCCCGACCCCGGCGGGCAGGCGGAGCATCGGCCGCTCCGCGCGCATCACGACGATGACCAGGGCGACGAGCAGCACGGTCAGCAGGCCCCACCACGCGGGCCGCAGCTCCCACCACTCGGCCGTGCCGATGGCGGGCTGGGGCATCACCCCGGTCGCGTAGAAGGCGATCGCGACGATGATCGCGGGCACGAAATGCCACAGGTACACGTTCATCACCGTGGCGTTCAGCCGCCTGACCGGCTGCCACAGCCGTGGCCTGGTCAGCAGCCTGGAGACGAAGGGCTCGGCGGCGAGCACCAGCCCGGCCTGGGCGGCGGCGTACGCGAGCAGCGCGATCGACGGGGGGTTCGTGTTGCCTGAGCCGATCATGTCCGGCTTGAACGGCCCAAGCATCAGCAAGCCGGCCAGCAGGGCGGCGCCGCCGGCGGCGAGCGCGCAGGGCCGCCATCGCGGGTCTGTCAGCGTGCGGTCCTGCCAGGCGAAGCCCCACTGGTGAATCGAGCCCCAGACGAACAGGTAGTTGACGTACCCGATCACGTGCACGTGCGGCCCCACCACGGCGATGTCCACCAGGCCGGCCGCGACGGCCATGGCGGCGGGAACCGCCAGGCCCCACCGCCTGTGGGCGGCAAGCAGCAGCGGTGTCAGCGCGATCAGCAGCAGGTAGACAGGCAGGAACCACAGCTGGAGCGCGATGAGCCAGGCGGCCTCCGCGATCTCTGCCTCGTTCACGCCCGCCGCCCGCGCGATCGCGACCGCCAGGACCGCCACGAACACGTAGACCGCCGTCGGCCAGAACAGGCGCATGGCCCGGTCGCGGACCCAGATCGTCCAGGTCTGCCCGTCCGCGTGATGCGCCGCCCACGACTGGGCGTTCACGTAGCCGCCGACGAGGAAGAAGACAGGCATGACCTGGAACAGCCAGGTCACCCATTGCCCCCAGCCGATGTAGTCAAGCGCGTCAAGGCCGGACAGCTGCCCGTTCCGGTAGGTGATGGAGATCAGCAGCCAGTGGCCGTAGACCACGCCGCCGATGGCCACGACCCGCAGCAGGTCGGCATAACGATTCCGTTCCATGCCAGGAAGAGCTCTCTGCCCGTAGCAGGCCTGTGAAAGGGCATCCGCAGGCTCGCTACTAGCATCGCCCGCGAAGTTTAAGGTTTCCAGAGACTGAGGTCCGCCCGCGCGGGGAATTCCGGTCTTCCCGGCGGCTGCCGCGGCCGGCCGGGTGCGATGATGGGCTCGATGAAACCCGCCAGGCACTCAGTCGCGATCGTCGTCCGCGGCGAGGACGGCACGTTCCTGCTCGTGCGCCGCCCAGACGACCCGGCGGATCCGCTCGCCGGCGTCTGGGGGCTGCCCGCGGTCACGCTGCGCGAAGGCGAGGACGAGCCGGCCGCCGCCGTCCGCGCGGGCCGGGTCAAGCTCGGCGTGGAACTGCGGGTCGGGCGCAAGATCGGCGAGAAGGCGGCGGACCGCGGCGAGTGCGTGCTGCGCCTGTCGGACTACGAGGCGGACATCGTGAGCGGGACCCCGTCGGTGCCGCAGCCCGACACGTCCGTGACGCAGTACGTCGAGTGCATGTTCGCCACCGACCCGGCGCTGCTCGGCGAGGCGGCCGCCAGGGGCTCGCTGTGCGCGCAGGTCTTCCTCGAGTCGGCGGCGAAGCTGTTCGGTATCTGACAAAGGTCGTACACCTGCCGGCCACCCAGCTTGGCTATCCAAGTCACCTACGGGCGTTAGCGTCCGCTCCATGACCCTGCTCTCCAGGCTCTCCAGGATCTTCGGGCCCGCCGCGCTCGGCGTCGGGGTCGCGGCGCTCGGCGTCGCGCTCGCCGCGGCGCCCGCGTCGGCGGCGCCCGCCGCGAACGCCCCCTACCAGGGCACACTGACCGCATCGGTCACCTCCGTTCCCGTGGGTACTTCCATCACGTTCAGCTACTCCGTGCCCGCCGCCGGGGTGGAGTCGACGAACTGGGTCGGCATCTACGAGCCCGGCCAGACCCCGGGCGACGTGGCCTCCACCGTCTGGCAGTACACGCCGGACGCCAGCGGCACGGTCACGTTCAACACCGCCTCGCTGGACGGCGTGGGCGACTACGTCGCCTACTTCCTGTACGACAACGGCTATGACGTGCTCGCCGGCCCGGTGGCCTTCTCCGTCACCCCGGGCACGATCGCGCCCGCGCCGGCCTACTCGCGCGCGATCGGGCAGAGCCAGCTGAGCCAGCCCTACGGCGTGGCGACCGACGCGGCGGGCGACATCTGGGTCGCCGACACCGGCGGCAACACGATCGCCGAGTTCGACGGCTCGGGCCGCCCGCTGCGCGTGACCGGCGGCGGCGCCGGCCTCGACCAGCCAGAAGGAATCGCCGTCGACGGATCCGGTGACATCTGGGTCGCCGACACCGGCAGCGACCGCGTGGTCGAGCTGTCGCCGTCCGGGACCGTGCTGACCAGCTTCGGCGCCGCGGGCAGCGGCGACGGCCAGCTGGACCAGCCGGTGGCGCTCGCGGTCTCCGCGGACGGCGGCACGGTCTACGTCGCGGACCAGGACAACAACAGGATCGAGGAGTTCACGGCCGCCGGTTCCTATGCCGGCTCGATCAGCGTGCCGACCCCGGCCGGCGTGGCGCTGGACGCGAGCGGGGACATCTGGGTGTCCAGCCCAAGCTACGCGGCCGGCAACCAGGTCTACGAGTTCTCCCCGGCGGGCGCGCAGCTGCTGTCGTTCGGCACCACGCAGGCGGGCTACGGCGCGCTTGGCAACACCAGCGGCATCGCGGTGGGCCCGGACGGGAAGATCTACGTCGGGCAGGAGGACTACAACCTGGTCAGCGTGTACAACCCGGACGGCACCTTCTACACCGAGTTCGGCCTGCAGTCCGACACGAGCGACGCCTTCGAGAACCTCCTGGCGCCGGAGGGCCTGGCGGTAACCCCGTCCGGTGACGTGCTTGTGGCCGACACGGGAAACGACCGCGTGGTCGAGTTCTCCCCGGCGCCGGACTCGGCCGCGGGCGCGGTCGCGCCGCCGGTCGCGCCGGCGGCGCGACCGGCCGGCGGCGGCGCCCCGTCCGTCCCCCTGATGATCGGGC
>JASHPP010000753.1 GCA_030038035.1 Trebonia sp. | reverse complement strand
TCCGCCAGTACCCCGGCCAGTTCGGACGCCTCCGCGGCGGCCGACTCCGCCGCCGAGGCGAACTCGTGGGTGACCGCGAGAAAGCCGGCGCGCGAGTCCCGCAGCAGTTCCGCGATGCCATCGGAGTGCAGCATCGTCGAGACAGGCACCGGGATCGCGCCTACCCGCATCGCGGCCAGGTAAACGACGACGAACTCTGGCGAGTCGGACATCACCATCAGCAGCCGCTGCTCGGGCCGCAGGCCCACCGCGCGCAGCCCGGCGGCGGTGCGGCAGACGCGGTCGTGCAGTTCGGCGTAGGTGACGTCGCCGGCCGGGCCGGTCAGCACGGTCCGCTGCCCGTCCCCCGCGGACACGCGCCGGTCGAGCAGGTACTCACATGCGTTGAACAGCTGCGTCATCGCCTGCCGTCCTTCGGTTGCTGTGGGGTGGTAGGTGCGTGTGGGGTTGGCGGTGGGTGGTGGCGGTGTGCCCTGCTGTGGGGTCGTAGGTGTGTGCGAGGAGTGGGATGGGTGGTTGTTGTGGAGCGTTCCTGTGGGCTGGTAGGTGCGGGTACATAGTGGGGTTAGTAGTGATGTGCCGGGTGCTGTCGGGTGTGGAGGTGGTGGGCCCGGGAGCAGGTGGAGCTACGAGAGGTGTACGTAGTCATAGTCGAACGGCTTGCCGTTGATGCCGTTGCGGGGCGGCGCAAGCCAGGCGGCGATCTTGCCGCGCTCGTAGACCGGCCGCATCAGCGACCGGACGAACGTCTTGTCGGTGTCGGTCGGCAGCCACTGCCCCTTGCGCCGCGCCCACTCCTGCGCCGATAGCATCTCTCCGGTCGGCGCGGCCTCGATGCCGGCGAACGCGCCGACCTTGCGGTTGAACGCCACGTGCGGCAGCGCCAGCCGGTGCGGCAGGTCCGCCCCCGCCAGGATGCGGTTCCAGCGCTTGACGCCGCCCTCGCAGTCCGCGATGTACTCGCGGCGCAGGTCGGTGTTGAGTCCGGTCAGGGCGGACACCTCGGTCTGGCCGATCTGGTTGTCGACGAGGGCATCCACCATGATCGAGTCGTCCGCGAGCTTGTGGTCATCCCTGCGCCGCTCTTCCATCCAGCGGCCCTTGAGCCCCGCGGTGTAGTAGTTGGCGACGTTGGTGGAGGTCTCCCCGCCGAACAGGTCGAGGGAGACGCTGTAGTGGAAGTTCAGGTACTTCTGCACGACGGGCAGCGGGATCGCCCCCAATGCCGCTACGTCGTCGGTGTCGTTTTCGATCATGACCTGAGCGGTCCGCTCCACCACACGGTCGACGCCTGTGGTCCCGACGAACATGTGGTGGGCCTCTTCCTTGAGCATGAACTCGCAGGTCCGGGACAGCGGATCGAAGGCTGACTCCTTAAGCGTCCCGAGCTGGTACTTGCCGTCGCGGTCGGTGAAGTAGGTGAACATGAAGAACGACAGCCAGTCCGGCGTCTCCTCGTTGAACGCCCCCAGGATCCGCGGGGCGTCGGCGCTGCCCGAGTTACGGTGCAGCAGCTCCTCGGCCTCCTCCCGGCCCTCCCTGCCGAAGTAGGCGTGCAGCAGGTACACCATCGCCCACAGGTGGCGGCCCTCCTCCACGTTCACCTGGAACAGGTTGCGCAGGTCGTACAGCGACGGCGCGGTGGCCCCGAGGTTCCGCTGCTGCTCGACGCTGGCCGGCTCGGTGTCGCCCTGGATCACGATGAGCCGCTGCAGGTCGGCGCGGTACTCGCCGGGCACCTTCTGCCAGGCCGACTCGCCCTTGTGCTGGCCGAACCCGACCCGCCGGTCCTGGTCCGCCTCGGCCAGGAAGATCCCCCACCGGTAGTCCTTCATCGGCACATGGCCGAAGTGCGCCCAGCCCTCGCGGCCCACGTTGACCGCCGTGCGCAGGTACACGTCCTGGGTCGGCAGGGTCGGGCCCATGGTCTGCCACCAGGACAGGAAGTTGGGCTGCCACGACTCCAGGGCCCGCTGCAGCCGCCTGTCCTCGTGGAGGCTGACGTTGTTGGGGATCTTCTCCGCGTAGTCCACCAAGAGGATCACACTCGCTTCCGGTCGAAATCTGCCCGCTGGCCGGTCCCGTACTTGCGCAGCGCGCCGTCGGGACCGGACGCGTTCGGGCGGTAGAAGATCCAGTTCTGCCAGGCGGTCAGCCGGCCGAAGATCTTCGTCTCGGTCGTCTCCGGCCCGGCGAACCGGTAGTTCGCCTCAAGGCCCGTCAGCGCGTCCGGTGAGAAGCTGGCCCGCTCCTCGATCGCGATGCGGACCTCCTCGTCCCAGTCGATGTCATCGGGCGCGAAGGTGACCAGGCCAAGCTCCTCGGCGTCCCCGGCCGCCAGCGGCTCCCCTGCCCGTTTCTCCACGGCCGCAAGCGCGCCGTCGTCGCCGAGGTAGCGCGTCTGCAGCCGGGTCAGCCCGTTGCCCATCGGCAGTGGGCCCAGGTTCATGCCGCCGACGGTTATCGCGGCGGGCGCCGTGCCGGCGTCGCTGTCCGCGAACAGGCCGGACAGCATGTAGGACCGGTCGGCGGCCAGCGCGAGCTCAAGCAGCGACCCCGCGAAGCAGGAGCCAGGCTCGATCAGCGCGATCAGCGACCTGCTCGTCACGTCAAGCCGCTTCAGCGTGCGCTTGAGGTAGAGCACGATCTCGTTCGCGAGCCAGTCGCTGCTCATCGCGGCCAGCAGCAGGTTGTCGTGGTCGAGCACGCGCCGCGCGTCCCCCAGGGCGCGCAAGACCCAGGTGCCGATCTCGGGCTCGTTGATGCGCAGGTCCAGGATCAGGTCGTCAAGCTCGCGGGTCACCGCCAGCGTCCAGAACGCGTCGCCAACCGCGTGCGGGTCCTCGATGCTGGCAGGGCTGGCCGCCGGGCCGGACACCGTGATCTCGGCGATCCCGCGCTCGCGGTCAAGCGCGGCGGACACGTGGGGGTAGGTAACCGACGTGTCCGTGCGGGTCTTGCGCAGCGCAGTCAGCGCGACGCCTGGGCGGTCCACGCCACCGGGCAGGCGGGTGGAGGCACGGGCAGCCACCACGGCTCGCTGCGACACTTGCTCCTGCCAGCGGACGCGAGGGACAGCCTCGTCCGCGAGCTTCCATTGCACGGCCTTCCTGCCGCCTATCCCCTCGGCCTTGGTGGCGAAGTAGTCGGCCAGGTCGCGGCGCACGTGCCGCTTGTCGGTGACCCTTGTGAGGCCCCCGGTGCCAGGGAGCACGCCGAGCAGCGGGAGTTCCGGCAGCGACACCGTTGACGAACGGTCGTCGATGAGCATGATGTGGTCACAGGCCAGCGCGAGCTCGTAGCCGCCGCCGGAGGCGGTGCCGTTCAGCGCGGCGATGTAGGTCTGCCCGGAGTTCGCGGTCGCGTCCTCGATCCCGTTGCGGGTCTCGTTGGTGAACTTGCAGAAGTTCACCTTCCACGGATGGCTCGCGGCGGCCAGCATCCGGATGTTCGCCCCGGCGCAGAAGATCCGGTCCTTGCCGCTCGTGACCACGACCGCCTTCACGTCCGGGTGCTCGAACCGCAGCCGCTGGGTCGCGTCGTACAGCTCGATGTCCACGCCCAGGTCGTAGGAGTTGAGCTTGAGCTCGTACCCAGGTTCCAGGCCGCCCTGCTCGTCGACGTCCATGGTGAGCGTGGCGACCGGGCCGTCGATGTCCAGCCGCCAGTGCCTGTACCGCTGCGGGCAGGTGCGGAAGTCGACGTGGGGCATGTGCCTATGCTCTACGAAGTTACGGTGTCACGTCAATGGTTCGTAGCATTTTGGCTCGCGGCTCAGAGGCCGTTCAGGCGCTTCCACTCACGGCGCGAGTCGGCCAGCCACTGCTCGTGCCGCTCGGCGAACAGCCGCGCGGCCTCGATGCCCGTCCACCTGGCCGGCAGCAGCTCGCGGGGCAGCGCCGGGTCGACGGACGGGAAGCGGCGCCAGGCGTGCACGAGCTCGAGCTGGCGGGCGAGCACGTCGGCCGCGTCGGCCGGCGCCTGGGCGCGGAATTCGGCGGTGAACTCCTCGTACTGCGCCTCGATGGCGGGCAGGTCCCAGGCCTGCGCCACCATCGCCCTGGTGTCGGTCGTGCCGGTCCGCCGCGCCACGAACACGTGCGCCGCGTCGGCGACCCCCGCCTCGCGCAGGACTCGCCCGGCCTCCTGCTCCCGGTCCTGATGCGGGCTGATCCACAGGCCCGCGCCGAGCGAGCCGAACCCGGCCCAGGTCAGCCGCGTGCGGACCACGTGCCTGGCGCGCCGGTCGGACTCGGGGATGCGGACCTGCACAAGCACCCAGCGGCCGTCCCAGGCCGGCTCCTGCGCCGGGCCGAACGAGTAGATGCGCTCCGCGCCGTCGGTCAGCAGCCTCGTCGCCGAGGGGGTGAGCCGCCAGCGGGTGCGGCGGCCGATCTTCTCCGCGCTGAGCCAGCCGGCGTTGCTCGTGCGCATCAGGGCCTGGCGGGTCGCCTTCTCCGCCACCCCGAGCCGGTCGAAGGCGGCGAGCACGGCGCTCGTCCACGCCACGCCGTCGCCGGGGAGGACGAATTCGCCCAGTAGGGTAAGGAGCATGCCGCGCACGCTCGGCGCGCCTGCCTCATGACGACGGGACAGCGTCGGGGACGCTGCTTCCACTTATGCGCTCCAGTACGGCATAGATAAGTAGCATAAACCTGGACCGCACGCGGCGCGACGTTCCTGGTCACCGGATAAGCCGGAGTTAACGGAAAGACCGAACGCGGACGCCGGCCCGCATTGCGCCGGGCTAGGCGTGGGCGGAGCGGGAGACGTCGGATCGAGTTCCCACATGACCACCGTCAGCCATCTCTGATTGCAGGCATTCGCTGTGGTCTGAAGGTTGCTCACCGCGGCCTGTGCGCTGGCGAGACTGCCCTCGGCGATCGTTTGCGCCACGGCATGCTGGCCGCTGGTGCCGAGTTGGCTGACCAGCACGGCTGACTGGCTGATGAGGCTGGTGCGGGTCTGGCCGGACTGGCTCCGCTCGCTGTAGAAGATCGCGACGAAGCCATCGCGCTCGCCGACGTAGTACCCCGCGGCGCCGCGGACATGTGACCAGAGGCCGTACGCACCGCCGCCGCATGCCAGCACGAGCACCGCGATCACGGACGTGATGACCAGTCGCCGCCGCTTTCTGCGGCCAGCGGAGCGGGTTGCCCGCGCGGCAGGGGCGTCGGCCCTGCCGGGGAGCGCGGTGGTCAGCTCGGCGGCATGGGTCATGCTGGTGGTCAGCAGGTCATCGGACGCCGCCCGCTGCGCCGGCTGCGGGACCGGCTGCGCGGCCGGCGGGGCCGGCGGGGCCGGCGGGGCCGGCGGGAAGGACGGCAGCGACGACGTGGCCAGGCTGGGTGCGGGCGGTGCCGCGAACCATCCGCTCGGCGGCTCATCCCAGGTCGCCGCGCTGGCGACCGCGCGGCCGTCCGCCCGGCCCGCCGCCGACCGGGCGGGCACGCTGTTGTACGACGCGACGCGCAGGGCCGCGCGCAGCGCTTCTGTGAACTCGCCGCAGCTCGCGAAGCGGTCCTGCGGCGCCTTGGCGAGCGCCCGCGCGAGCACCTGGTCGACCGCCGCCGGCAGGTCAGGCCGCAGCGTGGTGACGCGGGGCAGCGGGTCGTACAGGTGCGCGAACAGCACGGCCATCGGCTCCTCGCGGGCGAACGGCAGCGACCCGGACAGGATCGTGAACGCGACGCACGCCAGCGCGTACTGATCGGCCTGGGAGCCCACCGCCGTGCCGGAGATCTGCTCGGGAGCGGTGTAGTCGGGCGTGCCGAGGAACTGCCCGGTGCCGGTCAGGCCGGTCCCCGACGCCGAGCCCTTCGCCAGCCCGAAGTCGGACAGGTAGGGGTGATCGGGGCGGTTCGGGCTCGCGTCGACCAGGATGTTCGCCGGCTTGACGTCCCGGTGCACCAGGCCGGCCGCGTGCGCGGCGTCAAGGGCCGAGGCGATCGGGGAGAGCAGGAACGCGGCGCGTTCGCCCGGCAGCTGCCCCTCCCGGCGGACGACCGAGCGCAGGTCGCCGCCGGACACGTACCGCATCGCGATGTAGAGCACGCCGCCGTTCCCGCCGGCCGCGAAGATCGGGATGATGTGCGGGTGGTCGACCTTGGTCGCGGCCCTCGACTCCCTGATGAACCGCTCACGGAAACCCTCGTCCTCGGCGAGCGCGGGCGCGAGAACCTTCAGCGCGACGACGCGATCGAGCGACTCGTCCCTGGCCCGGAACACCGCGGCCATCCCGCCGATGCCGACGCGGGACTCGATCCGGTACCCGGCTACCGTCGACCCTGGCGCCAGTCCGGCCAGCATCCAGTCGGCATGCCCAGACGACTCCCCCGCCACCGTATCCTCCCGCTTGTGTCCGAACATCCCGATAGTGCCAGTTTGCGCACCAGTCGCGCGGTCTCATAGGCGTATGTCTATGCACGCCCGCGGGCGGGCGGCAGGCCCGGCCGCGTGAGCCGGGTGGAGGATCTTTCCCGTTGTCCGGCTGGGCCTGGGTGCGGCGCGGGGTGACCAGAGTGACTGCCGCCCGGGAGAGCCGCCACGGTTCGTTCGGGATGAATGTGGGTTTGATGTTCGGCCGGTAGACTCCGCATCTTGTGAGCGGTTCCGAAGGAGTCCTGGTGACCGGCGGCGCCGGTTTCGTCGGCGCGACGCTTGTGCGCCGCCTGGTGGCGGGCGGCTACCGCGTCCGGGTGCTCGACAACCTCAGCACGGGCGACGCCGCGCACCTGACCGGCGTGGACGCCGAGCTGGTCAAGGGCGACATCCGCGACGCCGCGGCGCTCGATGACGCGCTGGCCGGCCTGCGGTCGGTGATCCACCTGGCCGCGGCCGGTTCGGTGATCGGCTCCGTGCAGGACCCCGGCACGAACTTCGACGTCAACGTGCTCGGCACGTTCCGCGTCCTGGACGCCGCTCGCCGGGCGGGCGTCGGGCGGGTCGTGCTCGCGTCGACCGGCGGAGCGCTGATCGGGGACGCCACGCCGCCCGTCGACGAGCGGTCGCTGCCCAAGCCGATCTCCCCGTACGGGGCGAGCAAGCTGGCCGGCGAGGGTTACGCGCACGCCTACGCGAAGACCTACGGGCTGGCGACCGTCGCGGTCCGGTTCGGCAACGTGTACGGGCCCTGGTGCGCCCGCAAGCGCGGCGTGGTCAACGT
>JASHPP010000752.1 GCA_030038035.1 Trebonia sp. | reverse complement strand
CTACGGGGCGCGTGTGAAGCCTGGTGCCGGCGATAGCCGCCTGGCTGCCTCCGGGCCAGCGCATGCCCGGCGGCCAAGCCGCCTCGCGATCAGCACTGGGAGCCCAGCCGGCCAGGTCAGGCCTGCGTCGTGAGGCGCTCGAACAGCTCGGTGTACCGGGCGGTCATCGCCGCGACGACGTCGGCGGGGATCTCCGGGCCGGGCGGCTTGCGGTCCCAGCCGATCCTGGCGGACCAGTCGCGCAGGTACTGCTTGTCGAGCGAGTGCTGCGGCCGGCCAGGCTCGTATTCGTCCGCTGGCCAGAACCGGGACGAGTCGGGGGTGAGCACCTCGTCGGCGAGCACCAGCGTGCCGTCGGGGGCACGGCCGAACTCCAGCTTCGTGTCCGCGACGATGATGCCGCGCATGGCGGCGAGCGTCCGGCCCCGCTGATAGACCGCGAGCGTGACTCGCCTGAGCTCTTCGGCGGTCTCGGCGCCGACCAGGTCCACCACGTCCGCATAGGTCATCGGCTCGTCGTGCCCGACCGCCGCCTTGGTGGTCGGCGTGAAGACCGGTTCTGGCAGCTGGGACGCCTCGCCGAGCCCGGGCGGCAGCGGCACCCCTGAGATGGAGCCGCCCTCCCGGTAGGAGGCAAGGCCAAGGCCGGCCAGGTAGCCGCGGGCGATGCACTCGACCGGGACCATGTCCAGCCGCTGGCAGCGGATCGCGCGGCCTTGCCACTCCGCGGGCACGTCGGTCGCCGAAATCACATGATTGGGCGTGATATCGGCCAGGCGGTCGAACCACCACAGTGATAGCTGGGTGAGGATGCGCCCCTTACCCGGGACGGGCGTGGGCAGCACCACGTCGTAAATGGACACCCGGTCCGACGCGACAAGCAGCAGGTCGTCGCCGTCGGCGTAGACGTCGCGGACCTTCCCGGAATGAACCAGCTCCATGTACGACACCCCCGGCGCGACCCGTTCAGCAATGAGCCTGGCCAGCGTACTATCGCGGCGCGGGCGTAGCATCAGGTGGCATGGCGGGAAGCGACGCCGGTCAGCTCGCAGGCTGCGAATACCTGCAGGTCCAGACGACCACCGACTCGCGGGCCGAGGCGATGGAGCTGGCGAGGGCGGCCGTGGAGGCGCGCCTGGCGGCAAGCGGCCAGGTGGCCGGTCCCGTCGCGTCCACGTATTGGTGGAACGATGAGCTGGAGCGTGCCGAGGAATGGTTTGTGTTCCTGAAGCTGCCTGCCGACCGTTACGATGAGCTCGCCGCGTTCCTCGCCGAACGGCACAGCTACGACGAGCCGGAGATCGTCGCCACCCCGATCGTGGCGGGCTCCGCGTCCTACCTGAGCTGGATCCGGGACGAGACCCGTCCGCAGCCGGAATCCGGTGCCACCGATGAGGACCCGGGCCCCGTGGCCACCGGAGCCGCGGAGCAGATCGTCCAGGGAGAGATCGGAGCGGGGTGAGCGCGCTGGGTCCCAAGGGGCTGGCCGTACTGTCGATCGCCGGGATCGCTGGCCTGTTCCTTGGCATCCTTGGCTGGACGCAGCGCGACACGGGGATGGTCGCCCCGCTGGTCACGCCGTCCGCCACCCCGTCCGCCGCCGCCTCCCCGTCCGCCGCCGCCTCCCCGTCACCCGCGGCCTCCCCGTCGGCAGCCGCGGGCCCGGCGCTGACATCGCAGCCGTACGCGTCCTACGCCTACCAGGTGTGGCCGGGCCCGCTGACCGCGGACGCGAAGCTCGCGATGTCCGGGTTCGTCCTCACGGTGACCAGGCAGGCGACCGGCATCACGGTGAACGCCACGCAGGACGGCCAGCAGCTGACCGCCGCCTCGCACTTCTATTCCGGCGGCGCGACGGTGTACGTGCTCGACGCGAACCTCGCCGACGACGCCGGCCGTGTTGACCACGACGAAACAGGCGACGGCCTGGTGGTCACCAACGCGCGGGGACAGGTGCTGTCGTGAGCGACGGGGCGCGCCAGCCGGCCGGCTGGACACGCGACCGCGGACGGGGCTGGGCAGGCGGCCGCGGACGGGGCTGGGCAGGCGGGCGGTTCCGCTCCCCGCTCGGCGACGGCGAGGAGCAAGTCATCCAGCAGTCCACGGCGCCAGCGCAGGCCGCGCCCGCCAAGGCCAAGGCCAAGGCCAACGCCAACGCCAACGTCACGGGATGGCGTGGCGCGGCCGAGCGCGCCGGCGAGGTCGGCGCGCAGTGGGCGCCGACCGTCGGCCGCGTCCTGCTCGGCCTGGTCCTCGCCTGGTTCGGCTATCACGAGCTGCTGCTGCCGGGAGAATGGACCGGGTACGTGCCCGTGATCAACGAGACGTCGAACCTCGCGATCATCGCCGTGCTCGTGCACGGCTGGCTGCTGTTCGTGCTGGCGGTCGCGCTGGTCGCCGGGATCGCGCCGCGCGTCAGCGCCGCCATCTCGAGCATCCTGCTGCTTGAGATCGTGGTCTCGCTGTCCGTCAACGGCCTGTCGAACGACTCGCTGCGCGACCTTGGCGTGCTGGGCCTCGCGGTCTGCCTGACCGGCTGCCGCAACCAGCGCCTGGTCCTGCGCGGCTAGCGGCTAGCGGAGAGGAGCCTGACCATGCCCGGGGAGCTGCTGTTCGGGCTCGGCGCCGGCGTCCGCTGCGCCGGCGAGGTTTGCGGCACGCTCAAAAGCCTGGTCATCGAGCCAGGCGCTGACGTGGTCACCCACCTTGTCGTCGAGCCGGTGCACTGGCAGGAGGCAGCCAAGCTTGTCCCGTTCGCCCTCGTCGAGTCCGCGCCGGCCGCCGGTGAGGTCCGGCTGCGCTGCACGCTGACGGAGTTCGAAGAACTCGATGCCGCGGAGGCGGCGGAACTCGTGCCAGGCACCGGGGACTGGGAGATCTACGCCGGCGAGCCGATAGTCTCGTGGCCCTCCTACGCCCCGCCTGGAGTGATCGGCGACCCGGGCCTGCCGCCCGACCCCGCGGTGGGCGAGCAGGCCGTGACCGTCGACACCGTACCGGACCAGCTGCCCGGTGCGGACGAGGTGTCCCGCGGTGAGCGCGTGCACGCGACGGACGGCGACATCGGCCACGTGCAGGGGATCGCCGTCGACCCAGGCACCGGCCGGGTGACCGCCGTGCTCCTGCGGGAACGGCACCTGCTCGGGCGCAGGACGGTGCTGATCCCGAGGTCCGCCGTGGCCGAGGTCGGCGCGGACGGATTCCACCTCCGCCTCACCACCGAACAGGTGCGGCACCTGCCCCCCGCCGGAATCGGCCAGCCAGCCGGCTAGGCCGCCTCAGCTCGCGAACGGCACGTTCCAGGTCAGGATGACCGGCTCGTCATGCTCATCGCCCAGCGTGCTCACCGTCCCCGTGTCCAGCCGGAACAGCCGCCCGTCCGAAGCGGGCAGCCCCAGCCACCGTGCGGTCAGCACGCGCAGCATGTGGCCGTGCCCCACCAGCGCCACGTCGCCGTCGGGCAGGTACGCCGTCGCCCGGGCCAGCACCCGGTCGGCGCGCGCGCCCACCTCCTGCACGGTCTCTCCCGGGTGCGCGGCGTCGCCGGGGA
>JASHPP010000751.1 GCA_030038035.1 Trebonia sp. | reverse complement strand
AACTGGCGATCGCCGAGGCCGGGGATCAGCCCGCCGCCCTGGGCCAGGCCCTGGCGGCAGCCGCGATCATCGACCTGGCCGGGGGCAACCTGACCCGTGCCCGGCACCGGGTGCGCCGGGCAGCCCGGCTGCTTGACCAGGCCGGCGACAGCCGCGGCAGCGCCCGCCTGCTGTACTGGCGCGCGATGGCATGCTTCGTCGAGGGCAGGCTGCCCGACGCCGTCGAACAGCTCGACCGGCTGGCCCACCTGGCGGTCACACCCGGCGAAGTGCTGCGGCTGTGGAGCCCGCGCGCCACTCGCGGCCACGCCCTCGCCTTCCTCGGCCACGCCGCTGAGGGCCTGACGGAGATCGAAGAGACCCTCGCCTGGGCCCGCGCTGCCTGCCATCCGGCCGTGGAGGCTGAGTCCCTGTGGCACCGCAGCGAGGCCCTGGCCGCAGTCGGCCGGGGCGCCGAGGCGATCGGATCGGCGGAGCAGGCAGCCGACATCGCCGCCCGCATCGGGCACGCGGAATGGACCGCCGCCGCCCACCGCGGCCTGGGTATCGCCTGCGAGGCGGCGGGGCTGCCCGGCCGGGCCGAAGCCGCTTACCGCCGCTCGCTTGAGGCCGCAGAGAGCATCCCGTTCTTCCGCGCCTGGGCGGCGTCCCGGCTCGGCGCCCTGCTGGCCCGCCAGGGACGACCGGACGAGGCGGCACCGCACATCCGGGCCGCCCTGGCGGGAGGAACGCCGCTCACCCGCCACGAGGCCCGGTGGGCGCACGCCGAGCTGCTCGCCAGCCAGGGCGCCGGCGAGGCGAGCCGCGCGACCGCCGCGGCCGCCGCGGCCGCCGCGGACAAGGCGCGCGATGACGGCTACCTGATCCTCGTGCCGCGGCTACGCGAACTCGCCGGCCGTTGACCCGGGGCACCGGCGAGCTTGCGCACCCTCGCGGCTAACGCCGGCGAGCCGGAGAACTGCAGGGAAGCTGCAAGCCCGGGCGCTTAGCCTAACCCGGCAAAAGCCGGCGGCGAGGAGGCGAGGACACGCCTCGGCCGCCGGATCGACGAGGGGGTTACGTGGCCGAGCCGACAGCAGCGCACGCCGGCACGCCTGGCGGGCAGGACGTGACCACGCCCGGCACCCAGGACGGCGACCTGCTCGCGCCCTTGCTGCCGGCCGGCGAGCCGGTCGAGCGGCTGCTGCGCAAGGCGCAGTTCTTCGTCCCCGGCGGGACCCCCAGCCCGGACTTTCGCGCGGTGCACCGCACGGGCGGCCGCGCCGCCGAGGAGTTCTACCGGGAGCGGTGGCGGCACGACAAGGTGGTCCGGTCCACGCACGGGGTGAACTGCACCGGCTCGTGCTCGTGGAAGGTGTACGTCAAGGACGGGATCATCACCTGGGAGACCCAGCAGACCGACTACCCCTCGACGGGCCCGGACTCGCCCGAGTACGAGCCGCGGGGCTGTCCGCGCGGGGCGTCGTTCTCCTGGTACACGTATTCGCCCTCCCGGGTGCGGTACCCCTACATCAGGGACGAGCTGCTCCGGCTCTGGCGCGAGGCGCGGCGGCGCCTGGGCGACCCGGTGGACGCCTGGGCGGAGATCACCGGCGACCCGGCCAAGGCGGACCGCTACAAGCAGGCCCGCGGCAAGGGCGGGTTCGTGCGCGCCTCCTGGGAGGAGGCCACCGAGCTGATCGCCGCCGCGCACGTGCACACGATCAGCGCATACGGCCCGGACCGGGTGGCCGGCTTCTCCCCGATCCCGGCCATGTCGCAGGTCTCCTACGCCGCGGGCACCCGGTTCCTGTCCCTGATCGGCGGCACGATCCTGTCGTTCTACGACTGGTACGCCGACCTGCCGCCCGCCTCCCCGCAGGTGTTCGGCGACCAGACCGACGTCCCGGAGTCCGGGGACTGGTGGAACTCCTCCTACCTGATCGTCTGGGGCACCAACCTGCCGATCACGCGCACGCCCGACGCGCACTTCATGACCGAGGCCAGGTACCGGGGGCAGAAGGTCGTCGTGGTCTCCCCCGACTACTCCGACCACACCAAGTTCGCCGACGACTGGCTGCCCGCGGCGCCCGGCACCGACGGCGCGCTGGCGATGGCGATGGGGCACGTGGTGCTCACCGAGTTCTTCCGCGACCGCCAGGTCCCCTACTTCACTGACTACGTGCGGACCTACACGGACGCGCCGTTCCTGGTGACGCTGCGGGAACGCGGGGACGGCTACGTGCCTGACCGGTTCCTGACCGCGGCCGACCTCGGGGACACCGCCGAGGGCGCGGCCCACAAGACCGTCGTGCTTGACGCCGCGACCGGCGGGCCGGCCATCCCGAACGGCTCGCTCGGATTCCGCTTCGGCGAGTCGGGCGCGGGCAAATGGAACCTGGACCTTGGCGGCATCGACCCGGTGCTCACCTGCTACGGCCGCCATCATGAGGCGGTCCCAGTGGACCTGCCCCGGTTCGACACGGGCCAGACCGAGGGCGGCGCCGCAGTCCGCCGCGGGGTCCCCGCGGCCCGGATCGGGCCGCACCTGGTGACGACGGTCTTCGACCTGCTGATGGCGCAGTACGCCGTGCCCCGCGACGGCCTGCCTGGCGCCTGGCCGGCGGGCTACGCCGACGCGGGCACGCCGGGCACCCCGGCCTGGCAGGAAGCGATCACGTCCGTGCCGGCCGCCGCGGCGGCCCGGGTCGCGCGCGAGTTCGCCCGCAACGCGGAGCTGTCGAAGGGCCGGTCGATGATCGCGATGGGCGCCGGCACCAACCACTGGTTCCACTCCGACCAGATCTACCGGACGTTCTTCACGCTGATCATGCTGTGCGGCTGCCAGGGGGTGAACGGCGGCGGCTGGGCGCATTACGTGGGCCAGGAGAAGGTCCGGCCGCTGGCGGGCTGGCAGCAGGTGGCGTTCGCGCTGGACTGGCTGCGGCCGCCCCGGCACATGACCGGCACCTCGTTCTTCTACCTGCACACCGGCCAGTGGCGGTACGAGGCCTTCGGCCCCGCGGAGCTGGCCAGCCCGCTCGGCCGCGGGCTGTTCGCGGGGCAGACCTTCGCCGACTGCGTGGCCCGGGCGTCCCGTCTCGGCTGGACCCCGTCGCACCCCGCTTTCGGCCGTAACCCGCTAGATCTTTGCGATGATTCCGAACGGGCCGGGCTGACTGTCGCCGATTACGTCGTTCGCGAGCTGCGGGCGGGCCGCCTGCGGTTCGCCGCGCAGGACCCCGATGACCCGGCGAACTGGCCGCGGGTGCTGACCGTGTGGCGGGCGAACCTGCTCGGCTCGTCGGGCAAGGGCATGGAGTACTTCATGCGGCACCTGCTCGGCACCCACGACGCGGTGCGGGCGCAGGAGTCGCCGGAGGGCCTGCGGCCGGCCGAGGTGAGCTGGCGGGAGGAGGCACCGCGCGGCAAGCTGGACCTGCTGACCGCGATCGACTTCCGGATGACCAGCACGTGCACGTTCGCGGACGTGGTGCTGCCTGCCGCCACCTGGTATGAGAAGCACGACATCTCGACCACCGACATGCACCCGTTCGTGCACTCGTTCAACCCGGCCATCGCCCCGCCCTGGCAGACCCGCACCGACTTCGACGCGTTCACCGCGATCGCCGCCGACTTCTCCCGGCTGGCCGCAACGCATCTGGGGACGCGTACCGACGTGGTCGCCGTGCCGCTGATGCACGACACGCCGGACGAGCTAGCCCAGCCCGGCGGCGTGACGCCGGAGCCCGGTTCGCTCATCCCCGGCGTGACCATGCCCCGGCTGATCACCATCGAGCGGGATTATCCCGCGACCGCGGCGAAGATGGCCGCGCTCGGCCCGCTGACAGACACCCTGGGCTGCTCGGTCAAGGGCGTCACCTGGGTTCCGGCGCGCGCCGTGGACTACCTGCGGCACGCCAACGGAACCGTGCGAGGCGGCGTCGCCGACGGCCGCCCGGCGCTGGCCCGCGACGTGCACCTGGCCGAGGCGATCCTGGCGCTGTCCGGCACCACCAACGGCGAGAACGCCTTCCAGGCCTGGCAGGAGCTGGAGAAACGGACCGGGGTGCGGCTTGCCGACCTGGCCGCCGAACGAGCCGGGGACCGGATCACGTTCGCCGACACCCAGGTGCAGCCCCGGGCGGTCATCACCTCCCCCGAGTGGTCCGGGTCCGAGACCGGCGGCCGCCGGTACTCACCGTTCACGGTCAACGTGGAGCGGAAGAAACCGTGGCACACGCTCACCGGGCGGATGCACTTCTTCCTCGACCACGACTGGGTCGCCGAGTACGGCGAGGCGCTGCCCGGGTACCGGCCGCCGCTGGATTACCGCCGTCACTTCGGGGAGCAGGGCCTGGCCGAGAGCGGCAGGCCCGAGGTGACCGTCCGCTACCTGACCCCGCACTCGAAGTGGTCGATTCACTCCGAATACGCCGACAACCTGCACATGCTCCGGCTGTTCCGCGGCGGCCCCGTGATCTGGCTCAGCCCCGCCGACGCGGCGGCGATCGGCGTGGCAGACAACGACTGGATCGAGGCATGGAACCGCAACGGGGTGGTCGCCTGCCGGGCCGTGGTCAGCCACCGGATGCCGAAGGGCACCGTGTACATGTACCACGCCAAGGACCGGCACCTGATGACACCGAAGTCCGAACTATCGGGCTGGCACGGCGGCTCGGACAACTCGCTGACCCGGCTGGTGATCAAGCCCACCCACCTGATCGGCGGGTACGGCCAGCTTTCGTTCGCGTTCAACTACTACGGCCCCACCGGCAACCAGCGCGACGAGATCGCGGTGATCAGAAGGCGCTCGCAGGAGGTGGAGTTCTAGGTGAAAGTCATGGCCCAGATCGCGATGGTGATGAACCTCGACAAGTGCATCGGCTGCCACACCTGCTCGGTCACCTGCAAGCAGACCTGGACCAACCGGCCCGGCACCGAATACGTGTACTTCAACAACGTGGAGACCAAGCCAGGCACGGGTTACCCCCGCCGCTATGAAGATCAGGGCCAGTGGAAGGGCGGGTGGGCGCTGGACCGCAAGGGCCGGCTGCAGCTCAAGGCGGGCGGCCGGCTGCGGCGGCTGCTGTCGATCTTCTACAACCCCAACCTGCCGTCGATCGACGACTACGGCGACCCGTGGACCTACGACTACCAGACGCTGATCGACGCCCCGGCCGGCACGCTGACCCCGAGCGCGCACTCGATCTCCGCGCTCACCGGGCGGGACATGCGGGTGCGGTGGGGCAGCAACTGGGAGGACGACCTGGCCGGCGGTCCCGCGGGCGCGGCGGCCGACCCGGACCTGGCCGGGCTCGGCGACCGGGTGCGGCTGGCGTTCGAGCAGGTCTTCATGTTCTACCTGCCGCGCATCTGCGAGCACTGCCTGAACCCGTCCTGCGTCGCCTCCTGCCCCTCCGGCGCGATGTACAAGCGGGAGGAGGACGGCATCGTGCTGGTCGACCAGGACCGCTGCCGCGGCTGGCGGTTCTGCGTATCGGGCTGCCCGTACAAGAAGGTGTACTTCAACCACCGCACCGGCAAGGCCGAGAAGTGCACGCTGTGCTTCCCCCGTATCGAGGCCGGCCAGCCCACGATCTGCGCGGAGACCTGCGTCGGGCGGCTGCGCTACCTGGGCCTGGTGCTCTACGACGCCGACAAGGTCCTGCGCGCCGCGGCCACGGCGGACCCGCGGGACCTCTACCACGCCCAGCTGTCGGTGTTCCTTGACCCGGACGACCCGGACGTGCGGGCCGCGGCCGCCCGGCAGGGCGTCCCGGCCGACTGGCTGGACGCCGCGCGCCGCTCGCCGGCGTACGCGCTGATCGCCCGGCACCGGGTGGCGCTGCCGTTGCACCCGGAGTACCGGACGCTGCCGATGGTCTGGTACATCCCGCCGCTGTCCCCGGTCGCCGACACGGTGACCGCGGCCGGATACGACGCCGACGACCCCGATCAGGTCTTCGCGGCCATCGAGGCGCTGCGCGTCCCCGCCGAGTACCTGGCCAACCTGTTCACCGCCGGAGACCCCGGCCCGGTCCGCCGGGTGCTGCGCACCCTGGCCGCCGTCCGCACGCTGATGCGCGCCGGACAGCTCGGGCTCGCGGTGCCTGACGGGCTGGCGGCATCGGTGGGCGCGACCGAGGCGGACCTCGCCGACCTGTACCGGCTGCTGGCCATCGCCAAGTACGACGAGCGGTACGTCATCCCGCCCGCCCACGCCGAGGATGCCGGGCGGCTGATGGCCCAGCACGAGCAGCTGTTCTGCGCCCAGCCCGGCGGCCCGGACTCCTTCCATCCCGCTGCCGCCCAGGAATTCCGCGACCGCGACGGGCGCCGCCACCTCGGCCTGTCCCCGCGGGGGCAGTCATGACCGCCGGCGGGTACAAGCTGGCCTCGGTGCTGCTGCAGTACCCGACGATGGCGCTGTTCGACGGGCTCGGTCAGCTGGCGGACGCAGCCAGCGGGGCGCCCAGAGCCAGCCGGGCACCGTTCGGACTATTCCTTGAATGGCTGAGCCGCACCCCGCCGGAGACCGTCGGACGGCACTACGTGGAGACCTTCGACCTGCGCCGCCGCTGCGCCCTGTATCTCACCTACTACCGGTACGGCGACACCCGCAAGCGCGGCATGGCCATGCTGGCCTTCAAGGCCGCCTACCGCGGCGCCGGGTTGCAGCCGGTGCAGGGGGACGGGGAGGCGGGCGGGGAGCTGCCCGATTACCTGCCGCTGGTCCTGGAGTTCGCGGCGCTGCACCCGCGCGGCGAGAAGCTGCTCCGCGCCCACCGCGCCGACCTGGAGCTCCTGCTGCGGGCGCTGCGGGAGGTCCCGTCCCCCTACGCCCACGTCGTCGGCGCGGTCTGCGCCCAGCTCCCCGCGCTGCGCCGGCCAGACCAGGCCCTGGTGCGGCGCTTCTGGGAGTCGGGGCCGCCGGCCGAAGAGGTGGGCCTTGAGCCGTTCGCGCCGCCGGAGTACCTAGGGAACGCCCAATGAGCGGTGCCAGCGCGTGGCGGATCTTCGTGTGGGTCGCGCTGCCGTACCTGGCGCTCGGCATCTTCGTCGTCGGCCACGTCTGGCGGTGGCGGTACGACCAGTTCGGCTGGACCAGCAGGTCTACCCAGCTCCAGGAACGGCGGCTGCTCAAATGGGGCTCCCCGGCCTTCCACTACGGCACGTTCGCCGCCATCGCGGGCCACGTCATCGGCATCCTGGTCCCGGAACGCTGGACCCATGCGATCGGGATACCCGAGACGGCCTACCGGTGGTTTTCCGCCGCCGCCGGGACGCTGGCCGCGGTGCTGATCATTGGCGGGGTGGTGGTCCTGGCCGGACGGCGGCTGCTGGTCCCGCGGGTGCGGGCGACCACGAGCCCGGTCGACTACGTGGCGCTGATCCTGCTGCTTGTCATCATCGTCACCGGGGTCATCCCCACCGTGTTCGTCAACCTGCTCGGCCACGGCTACGACTACCGCGCCACCGTCGCCCCCTGGTTCCGCGGCCTGTTCAGCGGCTCCCCCGACGTCACCTCGATCGCCAGCGCGCCCGTCGTCTACCAGGTACACGCGGCGTCCGCGTGGCTGATCTGGGCGGTCTGGCCGTTCAGCCGGCTGGTGCACGCCTGGAGCGCCCCGCTGTGGTACCTGTGGCGCCCCTACATCGTCTACCGCGGCCGCGTCGCGACCCATCCGGCCGAGCCAGGCACCAGCGGCCGCCGCTGGCGCAAGATCGGCGTCCGCTACTAGACCGCGCGCAATTCCCGGAGCGATCGCCGTCGTGAGCACCGATGCCGCCAACCAGGCGCGACCCGCGGGCCGCGCGGCAGCCGCCGTCCGGGACCTGAACCCCGGCTACTTCGCGTTCGTCATGGCCACCGGGATCATCTCTACCGGGACGCTCCTGCTCGGGCCGTCGTGGCTGTCCCTGGCCTTCCTGGCCGCCGCGTGCGCCGGGCTGGTCGTGCTTGGCGCGGCGCTGGCCGCACGGCTGACGTTCTTCCGTGCTCAGGTCGCCGCCGATGTCAGGGAGCCGAACCGGGTGTTCGGCTTCTTCACGATCACCGCCGGCCTGGACGTGCTCGGGGTCCGGTTCGCGTTCGCCGGTCACCCCGTGGTGACCGCCGTCCTGGCCGGGATCGGCGCCGCCGTGTGGCTGATGCTGACCTACGGAGTGCCGGCCAGCCTGCTGCTTGCCCGGACACGGGATTCGGTGCTCGGCGGCGTCAACGGAACCTGGCTGCTGTGGATCGTCGCCACCCAGTCCCTGGGCCTGACGGCGGCGATCCTGGTCCCGGCCTGGCCATCGCAGTCCGCGCTGCTCGCCCCCGTCGCTGTCGGACTGTGGAGCGTCGGGCTCATGCTCTACCTGGTCGTCGTGACGCTGATCATGCTGCGCTGGCTGACGGTCCCGATGACGCCGGCCACGGCCGGGCCGCCCTACTGGATCCTGATGGGCGCCACCGCGATCTCGGTACTGGGGGGCGCCAGGGACCTCGGCCTGCCCGCCCGCATTCCGGTCGTGCGGACGACCGCCGCGTTCGCCGAGGGGTTCACGTTCACCCTGTGGGCGTTCGGCACATGGTGGGTCCCGCTGCTGATCATCGTCGGGTTCTGGCGGCACATCCGGCGGCACTGGCCGCTCACCTACGAGCCCACCCTGTGGAGCGTGGTCTTCCCCCTGGGCATGTACAGCGTCGCGACGTTCACCTTCGGGAAAGCAGCCCGGCTGGCGTTCATGGAACCTCTTGCCAGGTTCATGCTCTGGGTCTCCGTCGCCGCATGGGCACTGGTCGCCGCGGCGTTCCTCGCCCGGCTCGCCCGCCCCTCGGGGCAGCCCTCATCCGGACCGCCAGCGCCTACTTCCGCCGCAACCGGCGGCATGACCACGGAGAAGGAACTGCCGTGACTTGGCGCTGATCACCAGGGCGGGCCTTCCCTCGTGCCGGGGGTCGCGGCGGCTCGTGGCATCGGGCAGGATGGGCTCGTGACTGGTTCGGGTGGTTCAGCCGTGCTGCCGGTCATCGATGTGGGCCCGCTGCTGGGTAGCGGGCCGGGCGCGGAGCGCGCTGATGTGGCCGGGCAGATCCAGGCGGCCTGCCGCGATCGCGGCTTTTTCTACGTGACCGGCCATGGCGTGCCCGCTCGGCTGCTGACGGACCTGGCCAGCGCGAGCGCTGAGTTCTTCGCCCTGCCGCTGGCGGACAAGCTGGAGATTTCCATGGAGCGCGGCGGGCGGGCCTGGCGGGGATACTTCCCGGTCGGCGGCGAGCTCACCTCCGGGCGGCCGGATCTGAAGGAAGGCCTGTACTTCGGCGCCGAGCTGCCGCAGGACGATCCGCGGGTGCTGGCCGGGGTCCCGCTGCACGGCCGCAACCTGTTCCCGCGGCAGGTCCCCCGGCTGCGCCCGCTGGTGCTTGCCTACCTGGACGCGCTGACCAGCCTGGGCCAGGCCGTGCTGACCGGGGTGGCGCTGAGCCTTG
>JASHPP010000750.1 GCA_030038035.1 Trebonia sp. | reverse complement strand
GCCGCCGGCCGGCACGACCGCGATGCCGTCCGCGCCGAGGTCCCGCCCGCGGCGGGCGGCCACCGCCGCAACCGCGATCTGGTCGCTGACCCCCTCGACTAGGACGACGGCGCGGGCGCCTGCCGCCTTCGCCGCCGCCCGCTCATCGAAGCCGTCGCGTGGCACATGCCCACTGTGCGCGTACCCCGGGGCCGCCGCCACTGGTTTTGGCGGCCGGGGGCCGGCGCCGCCTCGACCGGGCCGATCGCTGTAGGCGGACAGCACCGGGAATGTTATGAGGCTCTTTTTTCTTGAGTCTGATTGACTCAACCTTAGGAGGGGCTGATGAGCGAAACGCTCACGCTGCCGGTGCTGCCGCTTGACGACGAAGTGGTGCTGCCGGGCATGGTGGTCCCCATCGAGCTTTCCGACACCGAGATCCGCGGCGCCATCGAGGCCGCGCGCAACAGCACCGGACTCGGGCGGGGACCAGGCGTCCATGCCGAGGAGAAGGCGCGGGTGCTGCTCGTGCCGAGGCTCGCCGACCGCGGGCTCGCCGCCGTCGGGACGCTGGCCGTCATCGAGCAAGTGGGGCGGCTGCCTGGCGGGCAGGCAGGCGCGGTGCTGCGCGGCGTTTCCCGTGTCCGGATCGGATCAGGAACGACCGGGCCGGGCGCGGCGTTGTGGGTCGAGGGCACCCTCATGGCCGAAACCGGGCAGGGCGACCGGGCCGCCGAGCTTGCCAAGGAGTACAAGTCCCTGGTGATCGCCTCGCTGCAGACGCGCGGCGCGTGGCAGGTCGTGGACATGATGCAGCAGCTCGACGACCCGTCGGCGATCGCCGACCGGGCCGGCTACGCCAGCTACCTGACCGCCGAGCAGAAGCTCACGCTGCTCGAGACGGCCGACCTGGTGCAGCGGCTTGAGCTGGCAATCCGCTGGACCCGCGAGCACCTGGCCGAACTCGACGTCGCGGAGTCCATCCGCAAGGACGTCACCGAGGGCATGGAAAAGCAGCAGAAGGAGTTCCTGCTGCGTCAGCAGCTCGCCGCGGTGCGCAAGGAGCTCAACGAGCTCACCGGCGGCGGCGCGGGCACCGAGGAGGACGACTACCGGGCGCGCGTCGAGGCCGCCAACCTGCCGGAAAACGTGCGCGATGCCGCGCTGAAGGAAGTGGACAAGCTCGAGCGGACCCCGGACTCCTCGCCGGAGACCGGATGGATCCGGACCTGGCTCGACACGATCCTCGACATCCCGTGGAACGAGCGGACCGAGGACTCCTACGACATCGCGGGCGCGCGGCGGATCCTCGACGAGGACCACACCGGGCTGGACGACGTCAAGGACCGGATCATCGAGTACCTGGCCGTGCGCAAGCGGCGTTCCGACCGGGGCCTCGGCGTGATCGGCGGGCGCCGCTCCGGCGCGGTGCTCGCGCTGGTCGGGCCGCCCGGCGTCGGCAAGACGTCGCTTGGCGAGTCCGTGGCGCGCGCGATGGGGCGCAAGTTCGTCCGGGTCTCCCTTGGCGGCATCAGGGACGAGGCCGAGATACGCGGCCACCGGCGTACCTACGTCGGGGCGCTGCCCGGCCGGATCGTCCGCGCCGTCCGCGAGGCCGGCACGATGAACCCCGTGCTGCTCCTCGACGAGGTGGACAAGATCGGCTCGGACTACCGGGGCGACCCGGCGGCCGGGCTGCTCGAGGTGCTCGACCCGGCGCAGAACCACACGTTCAGGGACCACTACCTGGAGGTCGACCTCGACCTGTCCGACGTGGTGTTCCTGGCCACGGCGAACATGCTCGAGGGCATCCCCGGGCCGCTGCTCGACCGGATGGAGCTGGTCCAGCTCGACGGGTACACCGAGGACGAGAAGGTCGCGATCGCGCGGGACCACCTGCTGCCGCGGCAGCTGTCCAAGGCCGGCATGTCGGCGGAGGAGGTCAGCGTCGACGACGAGGCGCTGCGGCTGATCGCCGCGGAGTACACCCGGGAGGCCGGCGTCCGCTCCCTGGAGCGGTCGATCGCCCGGGTGCTGCGCAAGGTCGCGGCCGCGGAGGCGCTGACGCCCGGCACCCTGCCGATCGTGGTCGGGGTCGCGAACCTGCGCGACTACCTGGGCCGGCCCCGGTTCACCCCGGAGACCAGCCTGACCGCCGACTCCAGGCGGACGGCGGTCCCCGGCGTCGCGACCGGGCTCGCGGTCACGGGCGCGGGCGGGGACGTGCTCTACATCGAGGCGTCGCTGGCCGACCCGGAGACCGGGGCCGCGGGCGTCACGCTCACCGGGCAGCTCGGCGACGTGATGAAGGAGTCGGCCCAGATCGCGCTGTCGTACCTGCGCTCGCACGGCGCGGAGCTGGAACTTCCTGTCGGTGACCTGAAGGACCGCGGCGTGCACGTGCACGTGCCCGCCGGCGCGGTGCCGAAGGACGGACCGTCGGCCGGCGTCACGATGACGACGGCGCTGGCGTCGCTGCTGTCCGGCCGGCCGGTGCGCTCCGACGTGGCGATGACCGGCGAGGTGTCGCTGACCGGGCGGGTGCTGCCGATCGGCGGGGTGAAGCAGAAGCTGCTCGCCGCGCACCGGGCCGGGGTGACCACCGTGCTCATTCCCCAGCGCAACGAGCCCGACCTGGACGACGTTCCGGCCGAGGTGCTCGCCAAGCTGGACGTGCACACGGTCAGCGACGTCCGCGAGGTGCTGGCGCTGGCGCTTGAGCCGGCGACCA
>JASHPP010000749.1 GCA_030038035.1 Trebonia sp. | reverse complement strand
CTTGCTTCGGCTACTTCGATCACGCCGAAAACCGGCAGGTTCTGCACGGTGCGGCGAACTGCTTGCGCCCCGGCGGGCGTCTGCTGCTCGAGACGCGCCATTGGGACAGTATGCGGCGGCGTTTCGAGCCCGTCAGCGTCCGCTCCGCTGGAGCCGACCTGCTCGTTGAACGGCACAGTTACAGTCCCGAGACCGGAATCCAGAGTACTGCGCAGACCCTCATAGTCGCCGGACGTCGCATTGAGCGGACGGCCGTCCTGCGCCGCTATGGATTCCCTGAGCTCCGGGAGATGTGCATCGAGGCCGGATTCCAATCGGTGCGCGGCTTCAACCAGAACGGCGGCCCGCTAGAGCCAGAGAGCGAGCGATGCATCCTCGTAGCCGCGAAATAGGGAACCAGTCCGGGGAGGAGCCTGCAGGGAAGATGCGACTGCTGATAATCACGTCCAGCTTCCACCCTGTTATCGGCGGGGCGGAGACCTACGCGTTCGAAGTGGCCCGGGCGATGGCGGTTAAAGGCCACTCCGTGACCGTCGTGACGGACGCGCCGAGGGGCGAATCACCTGGCCCGGTAACCGGAGACCCGGCTGCTGTTACGGTGCGCAGACTCGACGGGTACCGCGCCCTGCTCGCGGATCCCAGCAAGATCTACTGGGAACAGATGGCATTCGGTATTCACCCGGAACTCTGGCATGTCCTCGACCAGGCCACACCCGATGTCGTGATGACCAACAGCCTGGACACGGCAGTCATGGGCAAGACGGTCGCGCTGGACCGGGACATCCCGTGGATCGCCGCCTTCCATGAACAGGCCCCGGAGCGCGAGCCGCTCGGGCAGGGGCGGCTCAGGCTGGTTTATGGCCAACTGCGCCCCTCTCTGGTCTTGGCTGGCTCCCGTTTCTACGCGAGCCGGGCCGAGCGCTTCGGCGCTCGCGCGGAACTGATCTACCACGGAGTGGACACAGACCTGTTCCATCCCGCAGTAGACCCTGGTCCGACCCGTCAGCGCTACGGCTATAGCGACCATGATGTCGTGATCGCTTGCGCGGGAAGGCTCAAGGAACGCAAGGGGATCCTGCAAGCGCTGCAGGCCTTCGCCTTGGTCCACGCGGCCCATCCTGAGACCAGGTTGCTGATCGTGGGCAGCGTGAGCTCAGCGTCTCTCGATTACGCGGCCCAGCTAGAAGCAGAGACCGATCGCCTGGGTCTGCGGTCAGCGGTGACGATCGACCGGACCGTAACCTTCGACCAGATGCCCGGGGTGCTGGCAGCGGCCGACATTGTCACCCAACCGAGTCTGGAGGAGGGCCTGGGGCTGTCGGTTCTGGAGGCCATGAGCGCCGGGCGGGCCGCCGTGATCACCGACATCCCCGGAATCCGGGAAATCCTAACGACGCCGGACATTGCCCTAGTCGTCCAGCCGGGGCGGATCGAGCCGCTCTCGGCGGCTCTGGAGCGCCTCGTTGTCAACGCCCGGGAGCGCGCCGGACTGGCGTTGCGGGGGCGCCTTCACGTCGTCGAGCACTTTTCCCGCTCTCGGATGATGAGCCAGACCGAGGCGGCACTCCGACTGGTCATCCGCAGTGGACCTACGGCACGGGAGGCAGAGCATGTATGAGAGCACGCCGGACGTGATCTGGTGGAACGGGCAGGTCGTTCCCTGGCCCGCGGCCACGGTGCACGTCACCTCGGAGGTCGCCATGCGGGGGGCCAACGTGTTCGAGGGGCTCAGAGCATACTGGCAGGAAGCGCACCAACGTCATGCGCTCGTACATCTCGATCGGCACCTGCAGAGACTGCTGCAGTCTGCCCGCCTCATGCGTATTCCTGCTGATGATGCGCAGGAGCATATCGCGCGAATGCGCGACGGGCTCCCTAGCCTGGTGAGCGCGCTTGGCCACTGCGGCGACCTGTACCTGCGCCCGACGCTGTACATCGACGAAGGGCGCTATGGATGGCGGCCGGGCCAAGTGCGGCTGGGCAGCTATATTGCTGGTTACCCGACTGGCACGCGGCCGCCTGAAACCATCACGTGCGTGGTTAGCACCTGGCGGCGTACTCCTGACCTGGCCATCTCCCCGCTCATCAAGGTGGGGGCGGCGTACCAGGCGTTCCGGCTGCCGCGGATCGAGGCCGCGCTCGCCGGCGCTGACGAGGCGATCCTGCTCAACACCAGGGACACGGTGGCGGAGACCGGCGGTGCCGCAGTCTTTCTGGTGCGCGAGGGAACGGTCATTACCCCGCCACTAGCCGATGGCGTCCTGGACAGCATCACCCGCAGAACCGTGATCGAACTACTGCGATCGCGCTTGAACGTGCCCGTAGTCGAGCGGGCGATACCAAGGACCGAGATATACACGGCCGATGAGGCGTTCCTGTGCGGCACCCTGGATGAGGTGCGCATTATCGCCGAGGTAGACCGCATGCCCATTGGCGACGGCGACTGGCCCGTCGCACAGTCTGTCCGCCGCCTGTACCTTGCGATCTGCTCGGGCCTCGACAAGCCAATCGACCCTGACATGCTCACGGCGGTACCGTCGGCCGCGCCGGCCGTCGGCCGATGAGCGGCCTTTCGCGCGGCGAGCCGTGGGCCGCCCCGATCTTCCGGCGCATCGAGTCGGCGGTGGCGTGGGAGGGACCTCGGGAACGGCGATGGGCCTTCCCCTGGCATCTGGCGAAGCCCGCTTCGCGCTTCCGCGAACGTTATCGTGAACCGGTTTGCGCCTTCGACCCGGCCGGGCAACGGCAGGCGCCTGCCACCGTGCGCACACCGGCGGCGATGCTATTTGACATTGGCCTGACCGTCATCCACCCGAGTGGGGAGCATATGCTCGCGGAGGCTCGGGCCGAGTGTCCCGACTTCGAGGCTGAGCCATATCATCTGGTCTCGGCGCTGGTCCTGGCCGCAGAGGCTCGCCATCTCGCTTTGCCGGTTGGCCTCGACGGGGCCGGCAAAGTCGCCGTGACCTGGGGCATGCTGGTCGGGCTGCCGGCCGAAACCGCGCTCAGAGTATGGCAGCGAATGATGGCGCGCGAGGACTTGTACTGCGAACTCGATCCAGAGGCGGTTGAGCTGTTCGGGGAACTCCGTAGCCGCAGCATCAGAGTGGGTGCGGTGTCGAACTCAGACGGAACACTCCATGCCGAGCTACGGCACTTCGGGCTCGACCGCTACTTTGACGCCATCATCGACTCGACCGCGGTCTCTGCCCAGAAGCCCGACCTGGCGATCTATCGCGCGGCCTTTGCCGCGCTTGACGTGGCGGCGCACGAGTGCTGGTTCGTCGGGGATGGTCTCGTGAACGATGTTCTTGGCG
Source organism: Trebonia sp. (assembly GCA_030038035.1). Next base: position 9,990 of record JASHPP010000749.1, on the reverse strand, counting down.
CACGGGACGCCGGGATCGGTCTGGCCGTGCTCTACGACCGATTTGACGTCTACCAGCGCCTGCCTGGCGTGGCGCGGGTAAGTCGGCTTATGCAACTTTGCACGTGGCTGGACGGGGCCGCCGAGACCGGAGGGATCGGTGGAGATCATTGAGAGTGACACGGCGATTTCTGTCCGGCACACTCTTTCTGGCAGTAGAAACTGCGGATTTACATCCATCCTAGGAGGCTTATGCGAAACTCTCCTTGAAGAAGTAAAGACCGATCACTGCTCGAAATGATGACTTAAAGGTCTTCAGCGGCCGACGGTAGTCGGTGAAGAGAATCCGCCATGTCTTCAAGTTCGCAACGGCGCGCTCGACCGGCGCACGGAAGGAACTCACCTGATTGTTCCATTCGTGTTCCCATCGCAGTAGCTTCCGGCATTGCGGCTTGCGGATCGGGGTGGTGATGTAATCGGTCCCGATAAATCCCTTGTCGCCGAACACTCCGCCCGCCTCCTTCAGTATCGTCTCGGCGTCCGATCCCTTCAGTTTCTTCATGTCGTGCTGATTGCCGGTAACGGGCTCGGAGACGAATGTTACACGGCCCTGGAGATTCGCGATAATCAGAGAGCCGTGTCCCGTTGTCTTGTATTTCCCGGACCACAGCTTACTTTCGCCGTCCCAGGACCAGCACGGCCACAGCGTGCCGTCTACCAGCGCGATCGCGTCCCTGGTGGCTTCGGCTGCTTCCTCCGGCGCCGGCCTGAATTCTGCGGTCGCCCGCTCGGCCAGCGGGGTGAGGATTGTGATGATCCGGGAAATAGTTGACTGGTCTACGTCGAATATGTCGGCCCAGACATCCTCGGTGATGTTCTGCCTCATGTAGCCGCATGTGACGACGAGTGCTTCCCGGAAGGTTAGTTCCCGCGGGCGTCCTGTGTCTTTATCCCATGGCTCTTCGAGAAGGTCTGCAACACTATCTTCTAGTTCGTCGAGTTGCTTTTCGTCCAGCCCTGACATACGATCGAATCGCAACGGCTTCTCCATCCTGAAAGGTGTGGTGTCGTAGCCTCCTTTCTATCGGCTGGAGAGGCCGTTGCTTGTTATTTAATGCGGCGTGTCGCAACCTCTTGAATCATTTTCGGCAGGGGGCGGACTGTCGGAGACAGCGAGGTTTCGCATAACCCTCTAGGGAGGTTCGTGTGCAGCATCACGATGAGGAATGGCTCGCGTATTTCACCGCCGAGGGCTACCAGGCGGCGCAGCCTCTCAGCGCGGGTATGGAGGGAGCGGTGTATCAACTCGACGATGAAATCGTGGCTAAAGTGTGGGGGGAACGGTCGGTCGAGCAACTACTGCGGCTCGGAGCTTTCTATCGTTACCTCGACTCCGTGGGGCTCCCTTTCCTAACACCGCTGTTCCATGAGGTGCGCGAGGTATTCGGCCGCGCGGTGACGATTGAGCGTCGCCTGCCAGGGCTGCCGCTCGACGACAAGAGCTTTGCGCTGCCAGACGCATGGCCGGTCGCCCTATCGAGCATGGCGGTGGTGCTGGATGCGTTCGCCGGGGTGCCCGATGCGCCGGAGCTCCGAGCGCTTCCGGTGCTCGACGAAGACCAAGCGCTGTGGGCTGGGCAGGACCGCTGGTCGCAGGCGCTGTCCGCTCTGGTCATGCGACGGGCAGAGCGATTCGGCGACGTGCTGCGCGAGAGCGTACAAGGCTTTGACGTAAAGCTCGGGAAACTGCTGCGAGGGCTGGCGGCGACCGAGAGCGCCCCCACCGCGCTCGTGCACGGAGATCTGATCCCGGGCAACATCCTGATAGGCGACGACCTGCGACCCGTAGCCGTTCTTGACTTCGGCTTCTTTTCCACGGCCGGCGATCCGACCTTCGACGCCGCGGTCACCGCGTCAATCTACGACATGTACGGTCCCGCCGCCCGCGAGACCGAGTGCCGCATCGACGAAATGCTCACCTCCCGGTTCGGCTACGACCCGGGACAGCTGGCGCTCTACCGCGCCGCCTATGCCGTCATCACCAGCAACGCTTACGACCCGCTCGGCCAGGACGGGCATTTCCAGTGGTGTGTTGACATGCTCTCGCGGGAGTCTGTCGTCCAGGCGCTGGACGCTGTGCCAAAGGGCGCGTAGTGGAGATGTCGCACTTCCGCAGTGAGCAAGTGGTTGTCCTGGCCGGCGGCCAGGCCACACGGCTCGGCCCGCTTGCGCATTCAGTGCCGAAGTCATTGCAGTCGATAGGGAGCCGGCCGTTTTTGGACATCATGCTCGCTCCCCTCCAGGCCTGTGGTTTTCGTCGATTCCACTTCTGCCTGGGGCACCTGGCGGCGGGGATTCACCAGTACCTCGCAGCGACGGATTCAGCCCTCGAGATCACCACGTCGGTTGAGCAGGAGCCGAGAGGGACCGCAGGCGCACTGTTGGCCTGCGTGGATTATCTGGACGACCTCTTTCTTCTGGTACTCGGTGACACCTACCTCGACATCGACTACGGCGCGGTCGTGGACGCGCTGCCCGCTGACGCGCTGGGGTTGATTGTGGCTACCCGCGCCTTCTGCGGGGTGCAGCCGAACATCACGCGGTCCGGCGGCCGAGTCGAGCGCTACGAAAAGCGCGGCATCAGTGGCGGTCTGACCGACACCGGAGTCGCGGTGCTGCGAAAATCCGCGCTCACCGCGCTGGCGCCTGACTGCGGACACTCTGACCTCGGGGACCTCTTCCACGCGCTCATGGCACAGAGAAAGCTCGCCTGCATCGAGATCGGCGAGCACTTTCATGACATCGGCACCCCCGGCCGACTCCGGGAGTTCGCGGCCGGCCCAGCTCAGGCAGAGAGCGGAAGGGACCAGACACCATGATCGATGAGCCGCATTCAGTGCTCGTCACTGGCGGAGCGGGCTTTATCGGGGCCGCGCTCGTCGCGGCGCTCAGGGCGCAGGGCACGGCGGTGACCGTCGCAGACCGCGTCGACTGGTCGGAGGCGACCCGACTCCACTCGTTCGATGGCGACGACGGAGTGCGCTACCAGCAGATGAGCATGAATTCCCCCGAACAGCTGCTGCCGCTGATCGACGGTCCCGCGGTCGTCTACCACCTCGCGGCCAACACTGAAAACCGGGGGGATCGCGCAGCCCGGCTCGCCGACCTGCAGGAAACCGTGGCCGGCACCGTAGCGCTCCTCGAAGCGCTGGCGCTCGGCCGGAACTCCACCATCCACACGGTGGTTCTGACGTCGAGCCAGCTCGTTTACTCGCCTGCCCACGTCTCCGGGCGCATCACGGAGCGCTCTGGGATTCTTGCCCCCACCTCGCGGTTCGCGGCGGGAAAGATGGCGGCCGAAGGTTTCCTTTCTGCCTACGCATCAGAGCTCGGCCTGACTGGAGTCGCTTGCAGGCTATCGAACATCGTCGGGCCCGGAATGCGGCGCGGCATCGTTTATGACTTGGTCCAGCGGCTCGCAGTCGACCCGGACCGCATACAACTCTTGGGAGATGGGCGCCAAACCCGCAGCTATCTGCACGTCGATGATTGCGTCAGCGCCCTGCTGTCGCTCCCTGAAGCTGAGGTCGGCGCCTGCGAGGTGTTCAACGTGTGCAACACAGACGCCATCAGCGCCTTGCAGGTGGCCGCATGCGTCGCAGCGGAATTCCCGCAGGGGACACCCCACGTGACAGCCAGCGAAGGCGAGCAGGGCTGGCGAGGAGACGTGCCAACGCTGAACGTGTGGCCTGAGCGGCTGCTGGACCGAGGTTGGCGGCCAATTTACACGTCGGATGAAGCGATCAGGGTGACCGCCCGTGCGCTGATGACGGAGTGGTACGAGGCGGCTGGGGAGGGCTGCTGACGGTGGGGGGCCGCTGGCCCCGGGACAGGCGGAAGGCGAGCCGGATGGAGTGTTGTCAACCGTGAACGACATTGTGGACACGACGGATGCGGCCGACCCACAGGCCCCGCCACCGGTTCGCCGGTGGGAAGTGCTCGGCCGCCGCCCGATCTACACCAGTAAGTGGATCAGCCTTGCTCTCGTGCGGGTCGAGCCGCCTGGCCGAGAGCCCTACGAGCACCACGTGGCGGAGATTGCCGACGCGGTCGGCGTTGTGCTCTGCCATCCGCACAAGGGCGTCCTGCTCCTGCACCGGCACCGATTCATCACCGATACCGTCGGCTACGAAATCCCTGCGGGCGGGGTGGACGATGGCGAGACCGTCGACGAGGCCGCCGCCCGCGAGGTTCTGGAGGAGACGGGCTGGGCCGTCGGTGAGATGAAGCCATTGCTCTCCTGCAACGCATCCGACGGAGTGAGCACGCAGCGGTTTCACTTCATGCTCGCACAAGTCGACCGCTTCCTCGGCGAGCCCAGCGATGACTACGAGGCGACCTCGCGCATCTGGGTCGACCGCTCCCGGATAGGCAGGCTAGTCAGCGACGGGTCGATACCTGGCGCGCTCAGCACAGTTCCGCTGCTGTACGCGCTGCACTTCGGGCACCTCGGATAACCAAAGGAACAAGGTAAGCGATGGCGCGGCTTCTTTTCGTCAGACACGGCCAGACGGTGCACAATGCTCGTGGTGAGATCTCGACCGGCCCGCCAGGCGGGCCGCTCAGTGATCTGGGCGTGGCTCAGTCTGCTGACCTGGCCTCGCAACTTGCCGCCTCCGCCATAGCTGCGATCTACTCCAGCCCACTGGAACGGGCACGGCAGACGGCAAAGATCCTCGCCGACCCGCACGGCATCCCCGTTGTCGTGCGTCCCGAGCTAACCGAGGTATCGGCGGGCGAGCTCGACGGCAGGAGTGACGAGGAAGCCTTCTCCGTTCTCAATCACGCGCTCGACGAATGGTGCTCGGGAAACCTCGACGCGCGTATCGGCACCACCGGCGAGACCGGCCACTCCATGCGGAGTCGGCTGATCGACCTAGTCGCCGAGGTCACGACCCGGCATAGCGGACAGACGGTCGTTCTGGTTAGCCACGGAGGGCTGTTGCAGACCGGAATCCCCTGGCTCTGCGCCAATCTGACCCCGGCCTTCGGGACCGGGCGCCTGCTGCGCAACACGGCGGTGATCGAAGTGCTCGCCGATGGTGCGAGCGCGAACTGCCTGTCCTGGGACGACCTGGCGGTCCCCGTAGAAGCGAAAAAGTGAAGATAAGCGAAAAGGGAGCGAACGGATGAAAGAGCTCAAGATCGGCCTGCTGGTCTCGGGAAACGGCAGCGTTCTCAAGACCCTTTTGCGAGTATCCGGAGACGGATCTCTGGCTGGCGAGGTCGTCGCGGTGGCGAGCAACCGGGATTGCCCGGCGCTCGATGTGGCTCGGGGCGCCGGCGTTGCCCACGTAGCCGCCTTCCCGGTCGACGACTACACTTCCCGATCGGATCGAGATGCCGCGATCGCCGATCACCTGCTGCGCGCCGACGTCAACTTCGTTGTCGTCGGCGGTTACAGCGAGCCGCTGGAACCCAGTTTCTTCGAGCGCATCCCCTACGACACGATCAGCATGTACCCGGCTCTGCTGTCGGCCTTCGGCGAATTGGACGAGGCAATCGGTCCCGCCTTGGACGCCGGGGTCAAGACCATCGGCGTAACGATTCACTTCCGGACGCCGCTAACCCTCAGCGCGGGGCCGATCATCGCCCAAGAGCCCCTCCCCGTGGATGTGGGTGACACCGTCGGGAGTGTCACCGCGCGGGTGATCGCGCTGGAAAGCGAGTTCCTGCCCCGGGTACTGCGAGCCTTCACCGAAGGACGCGTTGTTCACGCCGGAGACACCGTGCAAGTGCAGCCGTCGGCTTAGGGAGAATCTCCGTGAGCGCTGTCAGCCTCGTCCGGCTGTCCGCAGATTTTGAATGCTACGCGCCGAGGGATCCCAGCGGGGAATTCTTCGAGTTGCGGCTCATCTACCAAGAGGTATTCGGCGAGGCTTACGGCAGTGACATTGCGGGCATCCCCGACGATGGGGTGGTGCTGGACATCGGCGCCAATGTCGGCCTTTTCACCTTGCGCGCCAAGGCCTGCAGTCCGCGTGCAAAGATATTGGCATTTGAGCCAATGCCGGATACTCTAGGCGCTCTACAGAAAAACATTCTGCTCCACGAGCTGGCGGGCGTCACCGTGTACCCGCTGGCGCTCGGCGCTGCGAGCGCTACTGCGCAGTTTACGTATTATCCGGCAGCCCCCGGTAATTCTACACTGTACCCAGAAAGCAAGAAGTTTAAAATGCCGCAGCTCGAAAATTCAACGACCCTGTGGGTCGATATGACCACACTTTCGGCGGTTCTCGCCCGTCATCCGGAGCTGTGCGTCATCGACTTGGTCAAGATCGATGTCGAAGGCGCGGAGGCCGAGGTGCTGGCGGGACTGTCTGACCCCGACTGGGCCCGGATCCGCGCTCTGGTGCTAGAAGTTGACGATTCCGACGGCCGTCTTGAACAAATTCGAACCCTGCTGCAAAGAAAAGGATTCGCCGTCATCGTGAACCACGCGCCGCTCGTTCCTCGCGACGTCGGGCTGTATGTCGTTCACGCGAGCAAATTGTGCCTTCAGTGAAGCGGTGGTGATGCTCGATGGCCCAATCGGCCCGGCTGGCCCGCCGACTTGGCCTACCAAATTTGGCGGGGCGCGGGCGCATCCTGCTCGCGGTGACGACTGATACATTCGGCGTCGGTCTGATCCTGCCGATCTCGCTCCTTTACTTCGTCATCGTGTCGCCCTTCTCGGTGGTCACACTAGGATTCTTGCTGTCCGTGGCCACGTTCGTGTCGCTCCCCATGAGCGTCACAGGCGGCGAGCTGGTTCAGCGTTTCGGTCCCAAACGCGTGCTCGTGGCCAACAATTTGTGTTCCGCGTGCGGATACGTCTGCTATTACCTCGTCGCCGTCTGGCCTAGTCAGGCGCTCGTCTTCGGTGGCATGCTTCTTGTGGCGGTCGCGGACCGGATGTTCTGGTCATGCTGGCTCCCGTACCTTAAAGAGTTGTCGGCCGAGGGTGGCTTCGACACCTGGTTCTCGTTCATCGAGTCCATCAAGGCCGCATCCGTTCTCAGCGGCGCAGGCCTCGCGGCATTGCTGCTCGCGGTGGGCGGGCACGGCCGAGTCTCGGTCTTCGTCTTGCTGAACATCGCAACGTGCGTGGCCTCCGCCATTCTGATCGGGTGCAATCCGATCGGTCGGTCCACCCCTGCGCCCGCGATCGACGAGGCACGCCAGGTCGGCTGGGGTGCTGTCCTGCGTAATCGCAGTTACACGCTTGCGGCCTTGGCGCAGTTCCTGTGCACCCCGATCGGACTCCTCGGCGCCCTCGCCTTCCCCGTCTTCTATGTTCGCGACTGGCATCTGGGCGCTTGGGTCGCCCCGACTATGTTTGCGGTCGGCTATCTGCTGATCTTCACCGGGCAGTCTCCGATGACAAAGGCGATCCGCCCAGTGCGCCGGCCCGTCCAACTGATCGCCGCGTGCGGGCTTAGCGTCAGCGCAATGCTGGTGCTGATCGCGTTCTCGGGTACTAGCCCCCGGCCGATGGCAGGCACCGGGATCGCCCTGGCCGTGACGGTGCTACTCGGTATTAGCGCGTTGATCTTCTTTCCAGTCACCAGCACCTCGGTCATGGATATGACCACGGAGCAGAACTCCGGACGGGTAGTCGGTCTGTTTCACACCGGAACCTCACTAGGAATCGCCGTTTCTCCTGCTCTTATGACCAGTCTCCTCGCGCGCCCCGTCACGCTCTGGTGGGTGATGGCCTTGATGAACGTGGCGGGCATCGGCTTGTTCCTGCTCGCGATCCGAACACGGAGGACTGGCCAGGCTCAGGCGCGCTCGGTCATAGATCCTGAACCGGTGGAACCACGGTCCGTTCAGTAAAATCAACTTGGGTTCCAAGGATCTCTACGCTCCGTCCGGGACTTCGCCCGGAAGGAGTGGCCCCTTCGGGGCAGTTCGGCTGATGTCCTGACATGAGCTGCGGGTCTACCGTCGGTTCGTGGCTGATGACTTCTCCGAGCGTTACGGGGACCTGCTGACCGGTTCTTATGACTGCGTCGACCGTGTCGTGCTGAACGCCTACTTCTCGCTGGGGCATAATCCGGGAGGGTTCCGGACCTGGTGGCGGCGGCTGCACGACGGCAGCGACGAGAAGCTCGACGACGCGCACCTGATGCGGATGGCGGGCCGTTTCGCCCGCCGGGTCAAGGCGTGGGCAAAGGCGAACGGCGTCCCGGTCATCTACTGCACGGCCGGGGAGCGCAAGCACGAGATCGCCGAGCAGTACCTGGCGGAGAACACGGTCAGCACGGGCGTGTTCCTGGTCTTGGCGGCGAAGGCGCCGGCGAGCGTGTGGAAGGTGAACCGGTCAGCGCGCGGGGCGATCACCAGCCTTCAGAAGAAGACCGAGTACGTCTACCACTACAGCTTCCACATCATGGACCCGGCCTGGGGGCACATGGTGGTCAAGATGTCCGGGCACCCGCCCTGGCCTGCGCAGGTGATCCTGAACGGCCACGAGTACGTCGCGATCGCGGCCCAGGGCGAGGGGGCCGGCTTCGTGAAGGAGGGCAACTGCTTTACTGAGGTCGCGGATCCGCAGGGCCTGGCCCGGGTCGCAGATGCCTTGTCGCAGCCCGCGGCTATAGGGCGCCTGGGCCAGGCCTGTGAGCGGTGGATCTATACCGCCTGCCTGTGCTTCGGCCTGGACACCAGCGAGCAGCTGGCCAGCGGGTTCCGCTACGGCTATTCGGTCTACCAGGCCGAATACAGCCGCAACCTGCTGTTCGCCTCCGGCGGGCAGATGGAAGACCTGTTCAACCGGGTACTGGACCGCACCCGGTCCCGGCTGGACCTGCCCGCGGTGCGGGCCATCTTCGGGCTGAAGACCCGGCCGCACCGCAACCGGGCAGCCGGCCCGCCCGCGCTGGAGATCGTGATCGAGAAACCGCAGTACGGCCTTGCCTGGTTCCGGATCAGCTTCGGCATGCTCCAGGTCAAGGCCTACACCAAGGGCGAGCACGTCCTGCGCTTCGAGGCCACCGTCCACAACGCCAAAGAACTGCACTGCCGGCGCGGCCTGGACAACCTCGGCGAGATCATCACCCGCCTGGCCGGGATCGCCGGCCGGTTCGCCACCGCCCTCGACTGCGCCGACATCAGCTTCATCCCCGACGGCATCCTCGACGAGCTGCCGCTGCCATCTGCAGCCGGCGCCGCCCGCACGGCCGGCATCGACCTCAACAAGCCCCGGATCCGCGCAGCCCTGGCCGCAGCCGTCGCCCTCGCCCCGGCCCCGCACGGCTTCACCGCCGCCGAGTTCGCCTCCAGGGTCCGCCAGATGACCCGCACCGACGGCTACACCACCCGCCAGGCTGCCTATGACCTGCGCAAACTGCGCGGCAAGGACCTGCTTGTCAAACCCGGGCGGTCACGCCGCTACCAGATCCCGCCCGCCGCTGCCCGAACCATCACCGCGCTCCTGACACTCCGCGACCACGTCATCGCACCAATCCTGGCCGGGGTCCGCAGCCCCAGGCCGGGCCGCAGGCCAGCCCACTGGACCCGCATCGACGCCGACTACGAGAACCTCCGCATCAGCATGCACGCCCTCCTCGACGACCTCGGCATCCGCACGTCCGCAATCGCCGCATAGACAACATTTTGTCGCTGCGATTCATGCAAGGTGGCTAGGGGAGCTTGCGAGGTTGGAGGAGCCGGGGCTCTGTAGCCGGGTGCGCGCTTGACCGCGATTAGGCGAGCACGCGGGCCCGGCGACGTCAAATGTGCAGCTAATATGCAGATGTCTGCACATTAGTTGCACATTTGCGATACGGTTTGCCGCATGGCTAGAGATCTCTCCTTGCTCGTCGATGAACTTCGGCGTGCCGGCGGCGACTCAATGAACGTTGAGGTCAAGGCTGCTGGCGGGGGCCTGCCGGACAGTCTCACGCCATCGCTAAGCGCGCTGGCCAACCTGCCTGGCGGTGGCACCATTATCTTGGGCTTGGACGAG
>JASHPP010000748.1 GCA_030038035.1 Trebonia sp. | reverse complement strand
CTCGTCCTTGGACAGGATGTAGACCTGGCCCTCGAACTCGGTGTGCGGGGTGTTGGTGCCCGGCTTGATCACGACCTGGCCGCGCTCCACCTCCTCGCGCTTGATGCCGCGCAGCAGCAGGCCGGCGTTGTCCCCGGCCTGGCCCTCGTCGAGGATCTTGTGGAACATCTCGACGCCGGTGACCACGGTCTTCTGCGCCTTCTCGCGGATGCCGATGATCTCGACTTCCTCGCTGGTGTGGATCTTGCCACGCTCGATCCGGCCGGTGACCACCGTGCCGCGGCCGGTGATCGAGAACACGTCCTCGACCGGCATCAGGAACGGCTTCTCGACGTCCCGGACCGGCTCGGGGATGTTGTCGTCGCAGGCCGCCATCAGCTCGGCGACCTTGGCGGCCCACTCCTCGTCACCCTCGAGCGCCTTCAGCGCCGATACCCGGACCACCGGGACGTCGTCGCCGGGGAACTCGTAGGTGGTGAGCAGCTCACGCACCTCGAGCTCGACGAGCTCGAGGATCTCCTCGTCGTCGACCATGTCGGCCTTGTTCAGCGCGACCACGATGTACGGCACGCCGACCTGGCGGGCCAGCAGCACGTGCTCACGGGTCTGCGGCATCGGGCCGTCGGTGGCCGCGACCACGAGGATCGCGCCGTCCATCTGGGCCGCGCCAGTAATCATGTTCTTGATGTAGTCAGCGTGACCGGGGCAGTCCACGTGTGCGTAGTGGCGCTTCTCGGTCTGGTACTCGACGTGCGAGATCGAGATCGTGATCCCGCGCTCCTTCTCTTCCTTCGCGTTGTCGATCTGGTCGAAGGGCGTGAAGGGGTTCACGTCAGGGAACTTGTCATGCAGCACCTTGGTGATCGCCGCGGTCAGTGTCGTCTTGCCGTGGTCGATGTGTCCAATGGTGCCGATATTCACGTGCGGCTTGGTCCGCTCGAACTTGGCCTTCGCCACTGGTTTCTCCTTGTTGCGATCGTTGATCTGGTCGTGCGGTTGTGGTCTGCCGGCTACTCGCCGCGTGCCTTGGCGATGATTTCCTTGGCGATGTTGGGCGGGACCTCGGCATACGAGTCGAACTGCATGCTGAAGTCGGCCCGCCCCTGGGTGCGGCTGCGCAGGTCGCCCACGTAGCCGAACATCTCGGACAGCGGCACGAGCGCCTTGACGGCCCGCACCCCCGACCGGTCCTCCATGGCCTGGATCTGGCCGCGACGGCTGTTCAGGTCGCCGATGACGTCACCCATGTAGTCCTCGGGCGTCCTGACCTCCACGGCCATGACCGGCTCAAGCAGGGCCGGGTCTGCGTACCCAGCCGCCTTCTTGAACGCCATCGAACCGGCGATCTTGAAGGCGAGCTCGGACGAGTCCACCTCGTGGTACCCGCCGTCGGTCAGCGTGACCCTCACGTCGACCATCGGGTAGCCCGCCAGCACGCCGAACTCGGCGGCCTCCTGGCAGCCCGCGTCCACCGACGGTATGTACTCGCGCGGCACCCGTCCACCGGTGATCTTGTTCTCGAACTCGTAGCCGCCGCCGTCGCCGCCGGTCGGCTCCAGGTTGATGACCACCTTGGCGTACTGGCCGGCACCGCCGGTCTGCTTCTTGTGGGTGTACTCGACCTTCTCAACCTTCTTCTTGATGGTCTCCCGGTAGGCGACCTGGGGACGGCCGATGTTGGCCTCCACCTTGAACTCCCGGCGCATCCGCTCGACCAGGATCTCCAGGTGCAGCTCGCCCATGCCGGCGATGATCGTCTGCCCGGTCTCCTCGTCGGTCCGGACCTGGAAGGTCGGGTCCTCCTCGGCCAGCCGCTGGATGGCGGTGCCGAGCTTGTCCTGGTCGGCCCTGGTGCGCGGCTCGATCGCCACGTTGATCACCGGCGCCGGGAACGTCATCGACTCCAGGATCACCTGCTGGGTCGGGTCGCTGAGCGTGTCGCCGGTCGTGGTGTCCTTCAGGCCCATCACGGCGACGATCTGGCCGGCGATCGCCGACGGGCGCTCCTCGCGCTTGTTGGCGTGCATCTGGTAGATCTTGCCGACCCGCTCCTTGCGGTCCTTGGTCGAGTTCAGCACCTGCTTGCCGGCCTCGAGCGTGCCGGAGTAGATCCGGATGTAGGTCAGCTTGCCCAGGTGCTGGTCGGACATGATCTTGAACGCGAGCGCGGCGAACGGCTCCGACGGGTCGGCGTGCCGGTCGATCTCGACGTCCTCGTGCCCCACCGCGTGGCCCTTGATCGACGGCACGTCCAGCGGGCTCGGCAGGAAGTCGACGATCGCGTCCAGCATCGGCTGCACGCCCTTGTTCTTGAACGCGCTGCCGCACAGCACCGGGGTAACGGCGCCGGCGATCGTGGCCCGCCGGATCGCGGCGATCAGCTGCTCTTCCTGCGGCTCGGTGCCGTCCAGGTAGAGCTCCATCATCTCCTCGTCGTTCTCGGAGATGGTCTCCACCAGGGCGTCGCGCCACTCGCGCGCGGCCTCCTGGTAGTGCTCGGGGATCGGGACCACGTCGTAGGTGTCGCCCTTGCCCTCGGTCTGCCAGAGCAGCGCCCGCATCCTGATCAGGTCGATCACGCCGCGGAAGTCGGCTTCGGTGCCCCAGGGCAGCTGGATGACCAGCGGGGTGGCGCCCAGCCGGTCCGAGATCATCTCCACGCAGCGGTGGAACTCGGCGCCGACCCGGTCCATCTTGTTCACGAAGCAGATCCGCGGGACGCCGTACCTGTCGGCCTGCCGCCACACGGTCTCGGACTGCGGCTCGACGCCGGCGACGCCGTCGAACACGGCCACCGCGCCGTCAAGCACCCGCAGCGAGCGCTCCACCTCCACGGTGAAGTCGACGTGGCCAGGCGTGTCGATCAGGTTGATCGTGTGGTCCCGCCACGTCGCCGTCGTTGCGGCCGACGTGATCGTGATACCGCGCTCCTGCTCCTGCGCCATCCAGTCCATCGTGGCGGCGCCCTCGTGGACCTCGCCGATCTTGTAGTTGATGCCGGTGTAGAACAGAATCCGCTCGGTTGTCGTGGTCTTGCCCGCGTCGATATGCGCCATGATCCCGATGTTCCGGACCTTGGCGAGGTCGATAGCGGTCTGCGTGGCAGCCACGGTTCTCAATCCTCTTTCTTGCTTGATTTAGCGGTTTTCGTTGCGTAACGGGCGGTCGTGTTGGTTCGTGGTCGGCACTACCTACCACCGGTAGTGCGCGAAAGCCTTGTTGGACTCGGCCATCTTGTGGGTGTCCTCGCGGCGCTTGACGCTCGCCCCGAGGCCGTTGCTGGCGTCGAGCAGCTCGTTCATCAGCCGCTCGGTCATGGTCTTCTCGCGGCGCTGCCGCGAGTAGGTGATCAGCCAGCGCAGCGCCAGCGTGGTGCTGCGCGAGGCGCGCACCTCGACCGGCACCTGGTAGGTGGCGCCACCGACCCGGCGGCTGCGCACCTCGAGCGTCGGCTTCACGTTGTCCAGGGCGCGCTTGAGCGTCACCACCGGGTCGTTGCCTGTCTTGTCCTTGCACCCTTCCAGGGCGCCGTACACGATGCGCTCGGCGAGCGAGCGCTTGCCGTTGCGCAGCACCTTGTTCACCAGCGCGGTCACCAGCGGCGAGCCGTAGACGGGGTCGGTGACCAGTTGCCGCTTGGTCGCGGGGCCCTTGCGCGGCATGTCAGCTCTTCTCCTTCTTCGCGCCGTAACGGCTGCGGGCCTGCTTGCGGTTGCGGACGCCCTGGGTGTCCAGGGAACCTCGGATGACCTTGTAGCGCACGCCGGGCAGGTCGCGCACCCGGCCGCCGCGGACGAGCACGATCGAGTGCTCCTGGAGGTTGTGGCCCACACCGGGGATGTAGGCCGTGACCTCGATCTGGCTGGTGAGCCTGACCCGCGCCACCTTGCGGAGCGCCGAGTTCGGCTTCTTGGGCGTGGTGGTGTAGACGCGCGTGCACACCCCGCGGCGCTGCGGGCTGGCCTTGAGCGCCGGGGTCTTGTTCTTGGCTACCTTGTCCTGCCGCCCCTTGCGGACCAGCTGCTGGATCGTGGGCAACGCGTCTCCATCTTCTCCGCGCGCCTTGCGGCGCTGTGCTCCTGCGCGCCTTGCGGCGCTGTGTCCTGTACCGCACGCCTCGCGGCGCTTATGCTTTCGGGCGCTGAGCCCGCAACTATCCTTCGTCCGTACGTTCCTGGCCTGCGGGTTTCCTCGCCTGCCCGGCCCCCGCTGTCGGGCGTGTCGCCGCGGTCGCGGCGAATGTTCCGGCCCGTAGCCGAGCCGGGACGACGAGAAAGGGAAGTCCTCTGCATGACTGGCCCACGCGGCCGACCGCCTTCCGGCTGCCGGGACCGCAGTCACAGCCATGCTGCGCCCGCGAATTGCGGGCACGAAGGCCTAGATTACCTACGCTTGACGCAGGCGTCAAAGCGAATCGGTACCCGTGTCCTTAGCGTAACCATTATGGACCCGCGTTTCATTCCCCGGCCCGGCGTGTCGCCCACCGACCCAGGACAGCGGTCACCCCGGCCACCGCTGCCGGCGGCCGGGGTGACCGGAGCGACCTGTTACCTGTTGTAGGTCCCGAAGTCGTACTCCTCGAGCGGGATCGCCGAGCCCGTGGTGGTCGGCCCGGGCCCGAACGGGTGCCTGGTGACGCCGTCGCCGCTGCCGTCGTAGCCGTCACCGCCATACCCGTCACCGCCGTAGCCGGCCCCCGGGTACAGCGAGGACCTAGCCTCCTCGGTCGGCTCCACCCGCAGCGTGCGGTAGCGCTGCATGCCGGTGCCGGCCGGGATGAGCTTGCCGATGATGACGTTCTCCTTGAGGCCGACCAGGGAGTCCGACCTGGCGTGGATCGCCGCGTCGGTGAGCACCCGGGTGGTCTCCTGGAACGAGGCGGCGGACAGCCACGACTCGGTGGCCAGCGACGCCTTGGTGATCCCCATCAGCACCGCGCGGCCGGATGCCGAGGTGCCGCCCGCCTCCACAACGGCGCGGTTGACCTCCTCGAACTTCGGCCGCTCCACCAGCTCGCCGGGGAGCAGCTCGGTGTCGCCGGACTCCAGCACGTTCACCCGCTTGAGCATCTGCCGGATGATGATCTCGATGTGCTTGTCGTGGATCGACACGCCCTGGGAGCGGTACACCTCCTGCACCTCGTGCACCAGGTGCTGCTGGACCGCGCGCGAGCCGAGGATGCGCAGCACCTCGTGCGGGTTCACGGCGCCGGCGATGAGCTGCTGGCCCACGGCCACGTGCCCGCCGTCGGTCACGAGCAGCCGGGACCGCATCGGGACCTGGTAGGCGACCTCTTCTGCACCGTCGTCAGGGACGACGATGATCTTCCTGGTCTTCTCCGTCTCCTCGACCTTGACCCGGCCCTCGACCTCGCTGATCGGGGCCATGCCCTTGGGGATACGGGCCTCGAACAGCTCCTGGATACGCGGCAGGCCGTGCGTGATGTCCGCGCCCGCCACACCGCCGGTGTGGAAGGTACGCATCGTCAGCTGGGTGCCGGGCTCGCCGATGGACTGTGCCGCGACGATGCCGACCGCCTCGCCCACGTCCACCCGCTTGCCGGAGGCCAGCGAACGGCCGTAGCACTTGGCGCAGACGCCGATCTTCGCCTCGCAGACCAGGACGTTGTGCACCCGGACCGCCTCGACGCCCGCCTCGACCAGGCGGTCGATCAGCGACTCGGTGGTGTCGTCACCGACCTTGGCCAGGACGGTGCCGTCCACCTCGACGTCCTCGGCGAACGTGCGCCCGGTGCCGGTGTTCTCGATGTTCGGCAGCTTGTGCAGGCGGCCGTCGGCGCCCCGCTCGGCGATCTGCATCACGAACCGGCGGTCCGTGCCGCAGTCCTCCTCGCGGACGATGACGTCCTGCGCCACGTCCACCAGGCGCCGGGTCAGGTACCCGGAGTCGGCGGTGCGCAGCGCGGTGTCGGCAAGCCCCTTGCGGGCACCGTGGGTGGAGATGAAGTACTCCAGCACGGTCAGGCCCTCGCGGAAGGAGGACTTGATCGGCCGGGGAATCGTCTCGCCCTTCGGGTTCGACACCAGGCCGCGCATGCCGGCGATCTGCCTGACCTGCATCGGGTTGCCGCGGGCGCCGGAGTTGACCATCATCCACACCGGGTTGGTGGCCGGGAAGGCGTTCTCCATGTCCTGGGCGACCTCGGCGGTCGCGTGCGTCCAGATCTCGATGAGCTCCTGGCGGCGCTCGTCGTCGGTGATCAGGCCGCGCTCGTACTCGCGCTGCACCTTGTCGGCGCGCTTCTCGTAGTTCTCCAGGATCTGGGCCTTGTTCGGCGGCGCGACCACGTCCTCGATCCCGATCGTCACGCCCGCGCGGGTCGCCCAGTGGAAGCCGGCGTCCTTCAGGTTGTCAAGCGCCTGGGCGACCTGGACCTTCGGGTACCGCTCGGCGAGCGCGTTGACGATGCCGGTGAGCTGCTTCTTGCCCACCTCGTAATTGACGAACGGGAAGTCGTCCGGCAGCGCCTCGTTGAAGATGCACCGGCCGAGCGTGGTCTCCAGCCGCAGCCGGTCCCCGGCGTGCCAGTCCTCGGGGAGCTCGTCTCCCACCGACGGCACGATGTTCTCCAGCCGGACGCTGATCTTCGCCTGCAGTTCCAGCTCGCTCCTGTCGTAGGCCATCAGCGCCTCGGCCAGGCTCGAGAACGCGCGCCCCTCGCCGATCACGCCCTCGTCCTGCCTGGTCAGGCAGAACAGCCCGATCACCATGTCCTGGGTGGGCATGGTCACCGGCTTGCCGTCGGCAGGCTTGAGGATGTTGTTCGTGGACAGCATCAGGATCCGGGCCTCGGCCTGCGCCTCCGCGCTCAGCGGCAGGTGCACGGCCATCTGGTCGCCGTCGAAGTCCGCGTTGAACGCCGTACAGACCAGCGGGTGGATCTGGATCGCCTTGCCCTCGACCAGCTGCGGCTCGAAGGCCTGGATGCCGAGGCGGTGCAGCGTCGGCGCCCGGTTCAGCAGCACGGGGTGCTCGGTGATGACCTCCTCGAGCACGTCCCACACCACAGGGCGGGCCCGCTCCACCATCCGCTTGGCGGACTTGATGTTCTGCGCGTGGTTCAGGTCGACCAGGCGCTTCATCACGAACGGCTTGAACAGCTCGAGCGCCATCTGCTTGGGCAGGCCGCACTGGTGCAGCTTGAGCTGCGGGCCGACGACGATAACGCTCCGGCCGGAGTAGTCGACGCGCTTGCCGAGCAGGTTCTGCCGGAACCGGCCCTGCTTGCCCTTGAGCATGTCGCTCAGGGACTTCAGGGGACGGTTGCCAGGCCCGGTGACCGGGCGGCCGCGGCGGCCGTTGTCGAACAGGCTGTCCACGGCCTCCTGCAGCATCCGCTTCTCGTTGTTCACGATGATCTCGGGCGCGCCGAGGTCGAGCAGCCTCTTCAGCCGGTTGTTCCTGTTGATGACCCGCCGGTACAGGTCGTTCAGGTCACTCGTCGCGAACCGGCCGCCGTCCAGCTGAACCATCGGCCGCAGGTCCGGCGGGATCACGGGGATGCAGTCGAGCACCATGCCCATCGGGCTGTTGCGGGTGTTCAGGAACGCGGAGACGACCTTGAGCCGCTTCAGCGCGCGGGCCTTCTTCTGCCCCTTGCCTATGCGGATGGTCTCCCGCAGGTCCGCGGCCTCGGCCTCCAGGTCGAAGGTGGCAAGCCGGTCCTGGATGGCCTGGGCGCCCATGCCGCCGCGGAAGTACCGGCCGAACCGGTCCCGCATCTCGCGGTAGAGCAGCTCATCGCCCTCCAGGTCCTGGACCTTCAGGCCCTTGAACCGCGACCACACCTCGTCGATCCTGTCGATCTCCTTGGCGGCCCGGTCGCGGATCTGCTTCATCTCGCGGTCGGCCGACTCGCGGACCTTGCGGCGGGCGTCGCCCTTGGCGCCGGACGCCTCGAGCTCGGCCAGGTCGGCCTCGAGCTTCTTCTGCCTGGTCTCGATGTCGTTGTCCCTGCGCTGCTCGAGCTGGGTCCGCTCGACCGTGATCCGCGCCTCAAGGGACGGCAGGTCCCTTTGGCGCGCCTCGTCGTCGACGTAGGTGATCATGTAGGCCGCGAAGTAGATGACCTTCTCCAGGTCCTTCGGCGCCAGGTCGAGCAGGTAGCCGAGGCGGCTCGGCACGCCCTTGAAGTACCAGATGTGCGTGACCGGGGCGGCCAGCTCGATGTGGCCCATCCGCTCGCGGCGCACCTTGGCGCGGGTGACCTCCACGCCGCAGCGCTCGCAGATGATGCCCTTGAACCGGACCCGCTTGTACTTGCCGCAGTAGCACTCCCAGTCACGGGTCGGGCCGAAGATCTTCTCGCAGAACAGCCCGTCCTTTTCCGGCTTGAGCGTGCGGTAGTTGATGGTTTCCGGCTTCTTTACCTCGCCGTGCGACCACTGCCTGATGTCCTCGGCGGTGGCCAGACCGATGCGGAGGTCGTCGAAGAAGTTGACGTCTAGCACTGTTGTTGGTTCCCCCTTAGGTCAGACCTCTTCGACGCTGCTCGGCTCACGCCGCGACAGGTCGATGCCGAGTTCTTCCGCCGCACGGAAGACGTCCTCGTCGGTGTCGCGCATCTCGATGGCTGCGCCGTCGCTCGAGAGCACCTCCACGTTGAGGCAGAGCGACTGCATCTCCTTGATCAGCACCTTGAAACTTTCCGGTATGCCTGGTTCTGGGACGTTCTCGCCCTTGACGATCGCCTCGTACACCTTCACGCGGCCGAGCACGTCGTCGGACTTGATGGTCAGCAGCTCCTGCAGCGCGTAGGCGGCGCCGTAGGCCTCAAGGGCCCACACCTCCATCTCGCCGAACCGCTGCCCGCCGAACTGCGCCTTCCCGCCCAGCGGCTGCTGGGTGATCATCGAGTAGGGGCCGGTGCTCCGCGCGTGGATCTTGTCGTCCACGAGGTGGAGCAGCTTCAGGATGTAGATGTAGCCGACCGCGATCGGGTCCTTGAACGGCTCGCCGGTCCGCCCGTCGAACAGCTTCGCCTTGCCGGACGGGCCGACCAGGCGCTGGCCGTCCCGGTTCGGCAGCGTGCTGGCGAGCAGGCCGGTGATCTCCTCCTCCTTCGCCCCGTCGAACACGGGGGTCGCGACGTGGGTCCTGGGCTCGGCCGAATCGGCGCCCGTGGCGCGCAGCCGCTGCTTCCATTCGGTGTCGTCGCCCTCGATCGCCCAGCCGGCGTTGGCCACCCAGCCCAGGTGGGTCTCGAGGACCTGGCCGACGTTCATCCGGCCCGGAACCCCGAGCGGGTTGAGCACGATGTCCACCGGGGTGCCGTCCTCGAGGAACGGCATGTCCTCCACCGGGAGGATCTTCGCGATCACGCCCTTGTTGCCGTGCCGACCCGCCAGCTTGTCCCCGTCGGTGATCTTGCGCTTCTGCGCCACGTACACCCGGACGAGCTCGTTCACGCCAGGCGGCAGCTCGTCGCCGTCCTCGCGGGTGAACACCCGCACGCCGATGACCTTGCCCTCC
Source organism: Trebonia sp. (assembly GCA_030038035.1). The sequence goes on along the minus strand of JASHPP010000748.1, from coordinate 1,736 downwards.
TCGCCGTGCGGGACCTTGAGGCTGGTGTCGCGCACCTCGCGGGCCTTCTCGCCGAAGATCGCGCGCAGCAGGCGCTCCTCCGGCGTCAGCTCGGTCTCGCCCTTCGGGGTGACCTTGCCGACCAGGATGTCGCCGTTGACGACCTCGGCGCCGATCCTGATGATGCCCCGCTCGTCCAGGTCGGCGAGCACCTCGTCGGAGACGTTCGGGATGTCCCTGGTGATCTCCTCCGGGCCGAGCTTGGTGTCCCGCGCGTCGACCTCGTGCTCCTCGATGTGGATGCTGCTGAGAATATCGTCCTGGACCAGGCGCTGGGACAGGATGATCGCGTCCTCGTAGTTGTGGCCCTCCCAGGACATGAACGCCGCGAGCAGGTTCTTGCCGAGCGCCATCTCGCCGCGGTCCGTGCACGGGCCGTCGGCGAGCACCTGGCTCACCTCGACCCGGTCGCCCTCCTCGACGATCGGCTTCTGGTTGAAGCAGGTGCCCTGGTTGGACCGGCGGAACTTGGACACCAGGTAGGTGGTCCTTGTGCCGTCGTCGTTCATCACGGTCACGTAGTCCGCGCAGGACTCCTCGACCACGCCCGCCTTGCCGGCGAGGATCACGTCGCCGGCGTCGGTCGCGGCACGGTACTCCATGCCGGTGCCGACGAGCGGCGCCTCGGACCGCAGCAGCGGCACCGACTGGCGCTGCATGTTCGAGCCCATCAGCGCGCGGTTCGCGTCGTCGTGCTCGAGGAACGGGATCATCGCGGTGGCCACGGACACCATCTGCCGTGCGGACACGTCCATGTAGTCGACCTCGTCCGGCGGGATGTAGTCCACCTCGCCGCCCTTGCGGCGGACAAGCACGCGGCTTTCCGCGATCGTGCCGTCGGCCTGCAGCGGGGTGTTCGCCTGCGCGATGACGTGCCTGTCCTCCTCGTCGGCGGTCAGGTAGTCGATCTGGTCGGTCACCACGCCGTCGCGGACCTTGCGGTACGGGGTCTCGACGAAGCCGAACGCGTTCACCCGCGCGTAGCTGGACAGGCTGCCGATCAGGCCGATGTTCGGGCCTTCAGGCGTCTCGATCGGGCACATCCGGCCGTAGTGGCTCGGGTGCACGTCGCGGACCTCGAAGCCGGCCCGTTCCCTCGACAGTCCGCCGGGACCGAGGGCGCTCAGGCGGCGCTTGTGGGTCAGCCCGGCCAGCGGGTTGGTCTGGTCCATGAACTGCGACAGCTGGCTGGTGCCGAAGAACTCCTTGATCGACGCCACCACCGGGCGGATGTTGATCAGCGTCTGCGGCGTGATCGCCTCGACGTCCTGGGTCGTCATCCGCTCCCTGACCACGCGCTCCATCCGGGCCAGGCCGAGCCTGACCTGGTTCTGGATCAGCTCGCCGACGGTGCGCAGCCGCCGGTTGCCGAAGTGGTCGATGTCGTCGGTCTCCAGCGGGAGGACCTGGTCGCCCGAGGGCATCTCCTCCTCGCCCGCGTGCAGCCTGACCAGGTACTCGATGGTGGCGACGATGTCCGCCTCGGACAGCGTGCCCTGCCGGATCGGCAGCGCGAGGCCGAGCTTCCTGTTGACCTTGTAGCGGCCCACCTTGGCCAGGTCGTACCGCTTGGGGTTGAAGTAGAGGTTCTCAAGCAGCGCCTGGGCCGACTCGCGCGTCGGCGGCTCGCCGGGGCGCAGCTTGCGGTAGATGTCCAGCAGCGCCTCGTCCTGGCCGGCCGTGTGGTCCTTCTCCAG
>JASHPP010000747.1 GCA_030038035.1 Trebonia sp. | reverse complement strand
ATCGGGATGTCCGGGCTGCTGGTGAAGTCGACCGTGGTGATGCGGGACAACCTCGCCGAGCTCAACTCGCGCGGGCTCGCGGGCCGCTGGCCCGTGCTGCTCGGCGGCGCGGCGCTCACCCGCGCCTACGTGGAGCAGGACCTGGCCGCGCTGTTCGAGGGGGACGTCCGCTACGCGCGCGACGCCTTCGAGGGGCTGCGCCTGATGAACGCGGCGATGGCCGTCAAGCGCGGCGACCCGGGCGCCAGCCTTCCCGAACTGCGCACCAGGCGAGTGCGCGCCGTTGGCCCGGGGGACGACCCCCGAACCCCCGATCAAGGGGACCAGTCCCCCCGAACCCCCCCTGTGGCGCCGGCCCCTGTCCCCGAGCCGCCGTTCTGGGGGACGCGCGTGATCAAGGGCCTGCCGCTCGCGGACTACGGGGCCTACCTGGACGAGCGGGCCACCTTCATGGGGCAGTGGGGGCTCAAGCCGTCGCGGAAGGCCGACGGGCCGGGCTACGAGGAACTGGTGGAGACCGAGGGGCGGCCGCGGCTGCGGATGTGGCTGGAGCGGGCGCAGACCGAGGGGCTGCTGCAAGCCGCCGTGGTCTACGGTTACTTCCGCTGCGTGAGCTCGGGAAACGACCTGATCGTGCTGTCGGAGCCGGGGGCGGAACTGGAACGGTTCACCTTCCCCCGGCAGCGGCGCGACGCCCGGCTGTGCCTGGCCGACTACTTCCGGCCCGCCTCCTCCGGTGAGACCGACGTCGTGGCGTTCCAGCTCGCCACGATGGGCCCGGCGGTGTCAGCGGCGACCGCCGAGCTGTTCGCGAAGAACGCCTACCGCGAGTACCTGGAGTTGCACGGCCTGTCGGTGCAGCTCACCGAGGCGCTCGCCGAGTACTGGCACGCCCGGGTGCGGAGCGAGCTCGGCATCGCGGCTGCGGACCCGGCGGACCTGGACGGGTTCTTCAGCGTCCGCTACCAGGGCGCGCGGTACTCGATCGGCTATCCCGCCTGCCCTGACCTCGCGGACCGCGCCAAGATCGCCCGGCTGCTCGCCCCGGACCGGATCGGCGTCGAGCTGTCGGAGGAAATGCAGCTCCACCCCGAGCAGTCCACCGACGCGATCGTCGTGCACCACCCCGAGGCGAAGTACTTCAGCGTCTGACGCGCGGCGCCCGCGGGCACGCCCGCCCCCGCGGGCGGCTCCGCGCTCCCGCGGGAGCCCCCGCGCCGGGGCACCCACCACGCCTGTCGCACTGGTCGCTGCCGTTCTCCTGATCCGCGAGTCGCCCCGGCAGCCTGGATAACGGGAAAGAAAATGCCGCCCCTGACCGGCATTTTCCTCCCCGTTAATCGGCTTGTCCGGAATGTCTGATTCCGAGTAGCTGTTCAGCAAGCGGTCACTGGGATGGCGTGACGTGCTGTGGCGCGCGAGTGGCGGGCTGGTTATCTGGCTGGAGTCCGGGCGGTATCCAGGGTGGCCGCCGAAGAGGTCGCGGAGGGCGTCGAGTTTGCTGATCTCCCATTCGGCTGCGGTGGACAGGTAGGACTGGACGATGGCGAACTCGGCCAGGCCTTGCAGGGTGCGCCAGCATCCTCCGGAGCTGCGCTGGGCGACCTTGACGGGCCTGATCGTCCGCTCGGCTTCGTTGTTGGTGAAGATGTCGAGGTCGGGGCGGGTGGCGAAGCGCAGGATCATGTCCTCATACCGCTGGAAGCGGCGGGCGATGGCGCGGGCTGCCCGGGCGGTGGCGGTGTGCCGGGTCAGGTTCGCCCACCGCCCGTACCGGGTGCGGGCCAGATGCACCCACCGCAGCCCGCCGGCGGCGCGGGCGTGTCGTCACCGCAAAGCGCGCCACACACCAGGCCTGAACCCCTGCTGAATAGCTACGATTCCGATGTTCCGGCATTGCGGACATAGCGGACCGCGAGCAGGGTGCGCTCGTGCGGCACGCGCGCGCCGACGATCGGTCATCATGGAAGTCCCGCTGATGGCGGCGTGTCGCCGTCACCAGCGCTTCAGGAGGGAGACGAGGTGACGGGCGGGCTCGCGGCGGTGCTGTTCGACTTGGACGGCCTGCTCGTGGACACCGAGCCGCTCTGGCTGGAGACGGAGACCGAGGTCATGGCGCTGCTCGGGACGACGTGGACGGCACACGACCAAGAGGCGCTGCTCGGCGGCAGCATGCAGCGGACGGTCGGCTACCTGCTCGCCAAGGCGACCAGGCCCGCGCCGCCAGAGGCCGTGGAGCGCTGGATGACCGATGGGATGCGCAAGCGGGTGCGGGACGGCCGCGTGGTCGTGCGGCCGGGCGCGCGGGAACTGCTCGCCGCGGTGGCCGGCGCGGGCGTCCCGCACGGGCTCGTGACGTCCTCGAAGCGGTCGTTCGCCGACGCCGTGCTCGCCAGCACGGCAATGGCGTTCCCTGTGACGGTGTGCGCCGACGACGTCACCGTGACCAAGCCGGACCCGGAGCCCTACCTGCTGGCGGCCAAGCTGCTCGGCGCCGACCCCGCGCGCTGCGTGGCGCTCGAGGACTCGCCGAACGGCGTCGCCTCCGCGGGGTCCGCCGGGTGCCGGGTGGTGGCGGTGCCGTCGCTTTTGCCGATCCCGCCCGCCGCGGGTCGCGTCGTGGTGCGGTCGCTGCGGGAGGTCACGCTCGCGTTCCTCCGCGAACTGGCGGCATGACCGCGCCGCGCCACGCCGCGGCGGCGTTCCTGGCAGTCCGCCCGGTATGTCAGGATGGGATTCAGCAGGGAGGCGCGTCATGGGCTACGACAGTATCTTCTGGCTCCCGGTATGCGCGGTGCTCACCGCGCTCGGGCTGGTGCTGACCTACGCGTACGGGCGGCCACGCGGGTTCCGCGCCATGCTGCGCGGCGCGGCATGGTCGCTGATCCCGATTGCCGCCTACCTGACCGGCTCGATCAAGATGCTCTGGAAGATCGGCGACGCGATCGGCAACTTCGCCTCCGGCTTCGTCTTCTCTCCGGTCAAGTGGGCCGGCGTGGCCGTCACCGCGCTGTGCGTCGTGCTGTTCATGACCACAAGCGGGCGGGAGCGCCGTAAGGCCGCGCGGGGCAGGGCCGGGGCACGGGCAGCGGAGAAGGCCGACAAGAAGGCCGCGCCGTCCGCTACGGGGGCGGCCCCCGCGGGCCTGCCGGCGGCCGGCGGCACGGCCTCGCTGCCCGCGGTCAGGGAGCCGCAGCCCGTCGTCAAGAACCAGGCGCCGCAGGCGAAGGGTTCCCGCAAGGGCGCGGCGCCGCCCGACGACGACATGAAGGACATCGAGGACATCCTCCGCAACCGCGGCCTCTGATCCCCAGCCGGGCGACGCCGTTGCCTCGCGTGTGACTGAGAGATGTCACGCGCATTCCGCGCGTTACCTGGAAGCGTTTGCCTTAACGGCCTGCACTGCCGTAAAATTAGCAGTTTTCGGCCGCACGGGCAACAAGACTCCCCTATGTAACAGCCATGTTACTCAGCATGACGATCAAGGACGATTTATATCACAGTTGGGCCACGTCGAAGGTTTTGGTCTGGATTTCCTCGCAGGTAGCGGACAATCTCTCGGGTAGGCAGTGATCACCCGGACGGGCCGCCGGACGGCTTGCCCTGCTCCGGCATGACCTGAGAAGACCGAAGAGGAACATGCCAATGACCAGAGTGCCCAGGCGTTTTGCAGCACTCGCCGTAGTGGCGGCCGTCGCGACCGGGCTGGCCGCGTGCTCGAGTTCGAGCTCGCCGAGCACCTCGCCGACAACGGCGGCCCCCACGGCGACAAGCGCGCAGACCCCCCAGTACGGCGGGACGCTGAACATCATCGCAGCCACCGGCCCCGACCACCTGGATACCGTGCCCGCGTACTACACCGTGGACTACGAGCTGGAGCGCGCGTACACCAGGCAGCTCGTCAGCTACGAGACGGTGCCCTACACGAGCACGACCAGCAGCGGATGGACGACGGACAGCACGCCGGTCGCCGACGTCGCGACCGTGGTGCCGACGGTCGCCAACGGCGGCATCACCGACGGCGGCAAGGTGTACACGTTCCACATCAAGACGGGCGTGGACTGGAACTCGACGCCGGTGCGCCAGGTCACGTCCGATGACTTCCTGCGCGAGTTCAAGGCGTTCTTCAACCCGGTCAGCCCGGTCGGCAACCCCGTGTACTACACGTCCACGATCGCCGGGATGCAGCAGTACGACAACGAGGAGACCGCCTACTTCGCGAACGCGAAGCTGCACCCGCCGACGGCCGCGGACATCGCCAACTTCCAGAACACGCACAGCATCACCGGCATCACGACGCCGAACTCGATGACGATCCAGTTCACGCTGATCCAGCCGGCCAGCGACTTCCTGTACATGCTGGCGATGCCGTTCGCCTCGGCCCGCCCTGTCGAGTACGACAGCTACGTGCCGAACAGCCTGCAGCTCGACGACCACCTGCTCTCCGACGGCCCGTACGCGATCACCTCGTACACCCCGGGCAAGCAGATCGTGCTGACGAAGAACGCGGCGTGGAACCAGTCGACCGACCCGCTGCGGCACCAGTACGTCAACGAGATCGTGGAAACGATCAACGGCTCCTCCGCGCAGACCCAGCTCGCCGACATCGAGGCGGGCACCATGGACATCACCAGCGGCGACACGACCCTCAACCCGGCCTCGATCCCTGGGCTGGTGGCATCCCATATTCCGAACTTCGTGGACTGGCCGTGGTCGGACACGTTCCCGTACATCGTGTTCAACCTCCGCAGCCCGGACTCCAGCGGCGCGATGGGCAAGGTGCTCGTGCGCCAGGCGGTCGAGTACGGCCTTGACAAGGTCGCCGTGGTGAAGGCGTACGGCGGCCCGGACGTCGGTACGATCATCAACACCGTCATCCCGCCGGGCAACACCGGTTACGTGAACTACAACCTCTACCCGGACGACAACGGCGCGGGCAACGTGGCCATGTGCAAGAGCGACCTCTCCAAGGCCGGCTACCCGAACGGCCTGACGCTCACCTACATGTACCCCAACGACTCCACGGACACCCGGGCGTTCGAGGCGATCCAGGCGTCGCTCGCCCTGTGCGGGATCACGCTGACCGGCAAGCCCGAGCCGGGGTCCACGTTCTTCGTCGACCTGGGCAACTCGCCGGAGAACAACAAGGCGGGCCAGTGGGACATGGGGCAGCCAGGCTGGATCCCAGACTGGTACGGCAACAACGGCCGCACCGTCATCCAGGCGCTGTTCGCGGGTCCGAACTGCGTGATCAACACGGTCAACTACGGCTGCTACGACAACGCCACGGTCAACTCGCTGATCAGCCAGGCAGAAACGGCGCCGAACCTAACGGCGGCCGGTGCTGACTGGCACGCGGCGGACGTGCAGATCATGAAGGACGCGGTGATCGTGCCCATCATGTCTCAGACGTTCCCGCTGATCGCCAGCAAGCGGGTGCGCGGCGTCCTGCCGAACGGGACCACCTACCAGACGGCGCTGTTCAACCCGAACATCGGCGACCCGGATATCACCAACATCTGGCTGGCCAGCAGCTGACCGGGACGTCGTGGCCGGACAAGTTGGTTAGGCCGTAGTGCCGTGGTCCGGCCGGGACGCGGATGCCATCCGTGCCCCGGCCGGACCACGGGCGTAGCGGCCAGGGCACCCATATGCGACGCTAGCCTTGTCGGGGGGTGCGATGACCCGCACCCCGGCAAGGCTTGCCCGGAGGAAAAACGCAAGTGACCCTGCTCGAGGTGACGGACCTGCACGTCAGCTTCCCGACGGCTGACGGCGTAGTGCGCGCGGTCCGCGGCGTGTCGTTCGGCGTGGAGGCCGGGCAGACGCTCGGCATCGTCGGCGAGTCCGGCAGCGGCAAGACCGTGCTGACCCAGACGCTGCTCGGGCTGACCCCCGGGGCGAACGTGTCCGGCAGTGCCATGTTCGAAGGGAACGACCTGCTGCAGCTCCCCCCCGACCAGATGCGGCGCGTGCGCGGCGCGCGGATCGCGGTCATCTTCCAGGACCCGCTGACCAGCCTGCACCCGCTGTACAAGATCGGGTGGCAGATCGCCGAGATGATCCGGGCGCACGACAAGTCGGTGTCGAAGAAAGAGGCCGCGCACCGGTCGGTTGAGCTGCTGCACCGCGTCGGCATCCCCAGGCCGGAGACGCGGATCAACGACTACCCGCACCAGTTTTCCGGCGGCATGCGCCAGCGCGTGATGATCGCGATGGCGCTGTCCCTGGAGCCGGCGATGATCATCGCGGACGAGCCGACCACGGCGCTCGACGCCACCGTGCAGGCGCAGATCCTGGACCTGCTGCTGCGGCTGCAGCAGGACTCAGGCACCGCGCTGATCATGATCACCCACGACCTCGGCGTGGTCGCCGACATCGCCGACGAGGTGATGGTCATGTACGCGGGGCGCGCCGCGGAGAAGGCACCCAAGCGGGACGTCTTCTACGCGCCGCACCACCCCTACACGAAAGGGCTGCTGGAGTCGATCCCGAGCAGTTCCGCGGCGGGCACGCGGCTGCGCCCCATCGCGGGCCAGCCCCCGAGCCTGATCAACCTGCCCGCGGGCTGCAAGTTCCATCCGCGGTGCGGCTACGTGTTCGACCGCTGCCTGCGGGAGGAGCCGGTGCTGCACCCGGTCGCCGACAGCGGCGCGCACACCTCGGCCTGCTGGCTGCCCGCCGCGGCGGCCGGCCTGTCGGGGCAGGCGGAGGAACTGCGCGAGGAAACAGCGCGTGAGCAGCGCGGGGCGGACGCGTCCGCCGTGGCCGCCGTCGGCGCCGAGCTCGCGTCGCCGGCAACGGACGCCGCGGACAACGACGGGAGCGTGGCCTGATGGCGGACGACGACGACGTCCTGGTCCGCGTGGAGAACCTGGTCAAGTACTTCCCCGTCAAGGCGGGCGGTCTGTTCAGGCACACGGTCGGGCACGTGCACGCGGTCGACGGCGTGTCGCTGCTCATCGAGCGCGGCAAGACGCTCGGCCTGGTCGGCGAGACAGGCAGCGGCAAGTCGACCCTGGCCCGCTGCGTCGCCGGGCTGATCCCTGTGACGTCCGGCCGGGTGACCTTCGAGGGCCGGGAGATCACCAAGCTGTCGCGCGGCGCGATGCGCCCGCTCCGCCGCGAAGTCCAGATGATCTTCCAGGACCCGTACTCCTCGCTGAACCCCAGGCGGCGGGTGGGGTCGATCATCGGCGACCCGTTCGCCATCCACAAGACCGCGACAGGCAGCGAGCGCAAGCGCCGGGTGCAGGAACTCATGGAGCGCGTGGGGCTCAACCCGGAGCACTACAACCGGTTCCCCTCGGAGTTCTCCGGCGGGCAGCGCCAGCGGATCGGCGTGGCCAGGGCGCTCGCGCTGCGGCCGAAGCTGATCATCTGCGACGAGCCGGTGTCCGCGCTCGACGTGTCGATCCAGGCGCAGGTGCTGAACCTGCTGTCTGAACTGCAGAAAGACTACGGGCTCAGCTACTTGTTCATCGCGCACGACCTGGAGGTCGTGCGGCACGTGAGCGACAAGGTCGCGGTCATGTACCTGGGCCGCGTCGGCGAGTCCGGTCCCAAGGACGCGCTGTACAGCCGGCCCAGGCATCCGTACACGGTGGCGCTGCTGTCTGCGGCGCCTGCCGCCGACCCGGACGCGGCCGCCGCCAGGCAGCGGGTGATCCTGACAGGCGACGTGCCCTCGCCGATCGACCCGCCCTCAGGATGCCGTTTCCACCCGCGCTGCCCCAAAGCGCAGCCGCTCTGCACGCGGGAGGAGCCACAGCTCGTTCTGAGTGCTGCTGACGAACCGGCGGCGGATGGAGCGGATGGAGAGGTGGCGGTCCCCGGCCCGGCCGCCGCGGGCATTGTCGGCGGGGACGTCCACCTGACCGCCTGCCACTTCCCGGTCGCGGTCGGCGAGGACCTCGCCTCCGCCGCTGCTAGCAGGGAGTTCGCGTGAGCACCACGTTCCATGAGATTGACCTTGAGGTAGAGCCCTCCATCTCTCGGATCGAGGGACGCAGCCAGTGGCAGCTGACGTGGCGCCGGCTGCGCACCGACAGGGTGTCCATGATCGCGCTGGCCGTCATCGTGGTCATGATCCTGCTCGCCATCCTGGCGCCGGCGGTCGCCGCGCTCACCGGCCACCCGCCGAACATGGCCTACCCGATCACCGGCGAGAACGCGGCGGGCAACCCGGTCGGGCCGTTCACCAACGGCTTCATCCTCGGCACCGACAGCACCGGCCGTGACCTGCTGGTCCGGATCCTCTACGGGGCGCGCATCTCGCTGTTCGTCGGCGTGGTGACCACGTTCATCGCGTCGGTGCTCGGCGTCGCGATCGGCCTGATGGCCGGGTATTTCGGCGGGATCATCGACACCGTGCTCGCGAGGTTCACCGACGCGGTCCTCGCGTTCCCGTACGTGGTGCTCGCGATAGCGCTGGCCGTGGTGTTCGGGCCGAGCCTGACGATCATCATGATCATCATCACGTTCTTCTCCTGGGCAGGCATCGCGCGCATCGTCCGCGGGCAGACGCTGTCGATCAAGGAGAAGGAATACATCGAGGCGGCGCGGTCGCTCGGCGCCGGGCCGTTCCGGATCATGTTCTTCGACATCCTGCCCAACCTCCTCGCCCCGGTGCTGGTCGTGGCCACGCTGTACATTCCGCAGGCCGTCGTGTTCGAGGCCACGCTGTCCTTCCTCGGCCTTGGCGTGCAGCCGCCGACCGCGAGCTGGGGGAACATGCTCGCCGACGCGTCGAACTTCTACACGGTGGCGTGGTGGTACGTGGTGTTCCCCGCCGTCGCGCTGCTGATCACCACGCTCGCGTTCAACCTGCTCGGCGACGGCATCAGGGACGCCATGGACCCGCGCACCGAGCGCCTGCTCGCCGCCAGGCGGCTGCGCCGCAAGAACAGGAAACGGAAGGGCGCAGGCTCCGGCGGGATCGCCGGCACCGGACCCGGCCCGGACTACCCTGACCCGGTGCGGATCGGGCAGACACCGTAGATCGAACGGACAGACAGAAACATGGCTATCGTCGGCTACCTGGTCAGGCGCATCCTCACCGGCATCGTCGTGGTGTGGCTGGTCGCGACCGCCGCGTTCTTTCTCTTCTTCGCCAGGCCTGTCATCACGGTCGCGCGGGAGCTCGCGGGGCGTGCCGCGACACCGCAGGTCATCACCGAGGTCATCTCGAACCTCGGCCTCAACCAGCCGATCATGACCCAGTACTGGCACTTCATCGACGGGCTGCTGCACGGGGACCTCGGGTACTCCTACTACACCCAGGAGTCGGTGAACACCATACTCAAGCAGGACCTGCCGCCCACGATTTCGCTGGTGATCGGCGGCACGATCCTGTGGCTGGTGGCCGGGCTGTCGGTCGGCATCATCAGCGCGACCAAGGCGCGCAGCCTGTTCGACCGCGTCTCCTCGGTCGCGGTGCTGGTCGGCCTGTCGATGCCGGTGTTCGTCATCGGCGAGCTGCTGATCCTCGTGGTGTTCCTGCCCCTGAACGAGCACGGCATCACGTGGATCGACACCGGCTACTCAGGTCCGACGTCCGGGCTGAGCAGCTTCTTCGGCCACATGCTGCTGCCCTGGATCACGCTGGCGGCCGTGCAGGCCGCCGTGTACACGCGGCTGTCCCGCGGCCAGCTGCTCGACACGCTCGGCGAGGACTACATCAGGACCGCGCGGGCCAAGGGGCTGTCCGAGCGCCGGGTGCTCTTCAGGCACGCGGTGCGTGCCGCCCTCACCCCGGTGGTGTCGCAGCTCGGTGTGGACGTCGGGCAGCTGCTGGGCGGCGTGGTCGTCGTGGAGATCGTGTTCGGCCTTGGCGGGGTCGGCCAGGCATCGGTCGAGGCGGTCGAGCAGGACAACCTCCCGGTGATCATCGGTTTCGTCATCATCGCCGCCGTGTTCGTGGTGCTCGCCAACCTCGTCGTTGACATGCTGTACGCGGCGCTGGACCCGCGCGTGCGCATAACCTGACGGCATGTCATCCCGCACGACGGCCCCCGCGTCCGGCACGACCGGCGCGACCGGCGAAGGCCGCGAGGTGCTCCGGCTCGTCCCGCCGGTCATCCTGTGGTGGGTCTGGGTGGCGTTCGCGGCCGTCAACGCCGTCGACTTCGGCATCCAAGGCGTGCCGTCCGCGCGGTTCGGGGCCGTCGTGTCGGCTATCTTGCTGCTGGTCACCGGGCTGATGTTCACGCTGGCGCTGCGGCCGCGAGTCATCTGCGACCGCACAGGCCTGACCGTGGTCAACCCGTTCCGCGTCCATCAGGTGCCGTGGCGGGTGATCCAGGTGGTGGAGGCGGGGGAGTGGGTGCGCGTGCACTATGCCGCCGTCGGACCCGCGGTCGGGGCCGCGGCTGGCGGGGCCGCGGCTGGCGGGGCTGGTTTGCGCCAACGAGGCAGTACAGTCCACTGCTGGGCGCTGTACGTGTCGGCCGGGGCCCGCCGGAAGGCCGCCCGCCCCGCGCGGCGGGCGGGCCGCGGCCCGTTCTCCGCCTCGTTTGCCGCCCAGTGGGCAAACGCCGACGCCGGCCCCGGCACGGGACCCGGCTACGCGCAGCCGACGTCCCGGCTGCCAGCGGAGGCCAGGTACCTTGCCTCGCTGCCGCCCGCCATCGCGATGGCCGCGCGGCTGGACGCCCGCGCCGCCAGGGAGCGCGCGGCCCCCGAGCGCCCGGGGGAAACACCGGCAACGGCGGGCCCGGCGACCGTGAACTGGTCGGTGGCGGCGGTCGCGGCCGTCGTGATTCCCGCGCTGATCCTCCTGGTCACCGTGCTGGCCTAAGCCCGCCGGGCCGGCCCGAGCCCGCTAGGCCGGCCCGACCCGCGGGCCAGCCTTGACGGCGAACGCGTTACGCGTTCTCCCGGACGAACACGCGTGACCCCAGCCACATGCACACCACCGCCACGCCCGCGGCGACCAGGACGCCCTCGAGCATGACCATGTTGGCGTAGTGCCCGGCGAAGGCGTCGCGCATGGCGTCGATGATGTACCGGAACGGGCTGACCCGGGCGATGCCCTGCAGCCAGCCGGGCCCGAGCGCGATCGGCAGCATGATCCCTGACAGCAGGGTCAGCGGCAGGACGACCGAGTTCAGCATCGGCGCGAACGCGTCCTCGCTCTTGACGATCAGCGCGGTCGCGTACGACACCGACGCAAGGCCGACCGCGACGAGGACGATGAAGCCCAGGCTGAGCAGCACGGCCATGACCGGCGCGCGCAGCCCGAACGCCACGCCGGCCAGCACCAGGATCACCGCTTGGACGACGAGCACGACCACGTCCCGCAGCACCCGGCCCGCCATGATCGACAGCCGGCTGACCGGCGTGACCCGGAACCGCTCGATCACCCCGGCCCGCCAGTCCGAGATGATGGCGAACCCGACGAACGTCGAGCCGAACAAGCCAAGCTGGATCAGCAGCCCAGGGACGAAGAACTTGTACGCCGCCGCGCTGCCGGCGGGGGCCAGGCCCGAGCTCCCGTCCAGCGCCCCCAGGGGCAGCTTGGTCAGCAGCGGGCCGAACAGCGCCAGGTACAGGATCGGCTGCACGAGCGCGATGACCACCCAGGCGGGGGTGCGCAGGCTGAGCCGCAGCTGCCGCCTGAAGACGGTCAGCGTGTCACGGATGAACGGCATCTGGGCTAGCTCCTTGTCCCGGTGGCGGCGCCGTCCGCGGCGCCGGCGGTCTTGTCTCGCGCGGCGCTGGGGGAGTCGTCCCGCAGCGACCGCCCGGTCATCGTCAAGAACACGTCGTCAAGCGTCGGCCGCGACAGGTTGATCGAGTGCATGGTGACGCCCGCGTCGTCGAGCACGCGCAGCAGCGACGGCAGCGCCTCCGCGCCGTGGAAGACGTTCAGCCGCAGCGCGCCGTCGTCGGCGACCGTCACGTCCTGCACGATCGGCTGCCCGGCGAGCAGCTCGCGCGCCATGTCCCGCGCGCCGTTGACCTGCAGGGTCACCACGTCCCCCGAGACCCGCCGCTTGAGCTCGTCGGGCGTCCCCTCGGCCACGATCACCCCGTGGTCGATGATGAACACGCGGTCGCACAGCGCGTCGGCCTCCTCCAGATAGTGCGTGGTGAGGAAGACCGTCGTGCCCAGGTCAGAACGCAGCCGCCGGATGTGGTCCCACAGGTTCGACCGGCTCTGCGGGTCCAGCCCGGTGGTGGGCTCGTCGAGGAAGACCAGGGGCGGCTGGTGCACCAGCCCGAGGGCGATCTCCAGCCGCCGCCGCTGCCCGCCCGACAGCGTCTTCACCAGCCGCCTGTCGAGCCCGGCGAGGTCGAGCTGGCCGGTCAGCCGCTCGGCGCGCCGCACCGCCTCCGCCCGCTCGATGTGGTACAGCGCCGCCTGGTCGAGCAGTTCCTCCCCGACCAGGCACTCCGGGTCGGTGCCGCCCATGGTCTGCCCGATCGCCTGCGGCACGTAGCCGATCCGCCGCCGCACGCCGACCGGGTCGCGGCGCAGGTCCGCGCCCGCCACGGTGGCGGTGCCCGCGGTGGGCTCGAGCAGCGTGGTGAGCATGCGCAGCGTGGTGGTCTTGCCCGCGCCGTTCGGCCCGAGGAAGCCGACGATCTCCCCCTCCTCGACCCGCAGATCGACCCCGCGCACCGCGTGCACGGTCCGCTTGCGGCTCCTGAACGTACGGGCGAGGCCCTCGGCCTCGATAATCAACATGGGTCCGCTCCCCTCGGCGCATGACATCGCGAGCTTCTCACATTATCGAGTAATATCTCGACTCAATTCAAGTCGCACGCCGGCGCGCCGCACACCCCGGGCCGCCAGGAGCCGGTCCCGTCCTTCTTCTCCCGAACGGGCCGTCCCGTCTGTCCCGCCCATCACTAGTCCCGAGCGCTGGCCGGCGCTCCCTCCTAGTCCGGGCCAACTCAGGATACGAAACGCTTGGACAAACAGGACGAAACGGACGACATGTCATTCGTTTCGTATCCTAAGTGGAAGTCGTCTCAGCATGTGAGACGTCGGCGACGGCCCCGGCGGGCGCCTGTTCGGGCAGCGGCGGCGGCGTCCCGCCCCATGCCGGGCACAGCGCCTTGTGCCGGCACCACTCGCACAGCCTGCCCGGCCGTGGCCGCCAGTCGCCTGCCGTCCGGGCCTTCTCGATCGCCTGCCACAGCGCCTCGAGCTTGCGCTGCGTCGCGCGCAGGTCCGCCTCGCCGGGGCAGTACCGCAGCACCTCGCCGTCCGACAGGTACATCAGCTGAAGCATCCGGGGAATCACCCCGCGCAGCCGCCAGATCACCAGCGCGTAGAACTTCATCTGGAACAGCGCGCTGGCCTCGTAGGCCTCCCGCGGCACCCGGCCGGTCTTGTAGTCCACGATCCGGACGTCGCCCGCCGGCGTCACGTCGAGCCGGTCGACGTAGCCGCGCAGCCGCAGCCCCGACTCAAGCTCGGTCTCCACGTACCACTCGCGCTCGGCGGGCTCGATCCGCCGGGGGTCTTCGAGCGTGAAATACCCCTCAAGAGCGGCGGTCGCTTCACGGAGCCAAACGGCTCGTTCGGAATCATCGGCGAAGAGTGCGGCGAGATCGGGGTCGGCGGCGGCCAGCCGGTCCCATTCCGGCACGATCAGCCGGCGGGCGGCCTCCGGGGTCCGCTCGGCGGCCGGGTGGTCGAACAGCCGTTCAAGGACCGCGTGCACCAGCGTGCCGCGCGCGGTCGCGGGGGTCGGCGGCTCGGGGATCTTGTCGATCACCCGGAACCGGTACAGCAGCGGGCACGTCATGAAGTCGGCCGCGCGCGACGGCGACAGCGCCGCGGGCCGGTCTGTGCCAACAGGAAAGCCCGGCTGGTATTCGAGGTCCACAGCGCAACCGTAGGGCAGGGCACCGACATTCCGCAGCCATGTGCCGCGCTCCGCGAAGCGGGCGCGACAACGGCGACCGGCCCGCAACGGGCGCGGATGCACGTAGCATCGGTGGTGTGGCAAGTGGCCAGGAGGAGAAGCCGCAACGGCAGGGGCAGCACGGCATCGTGGTGGCCCGGCCGTTCGGGATCCCGGTGTACGTCTCGCCGTACTGGTTCGTGATCGCCGGCGTCTTCATCGTCATCTACGCCAACGACCTGAGCACTTCGCTGCACGGGAGCACCCGGTACGTGGTCGCCGCGGCCTTCGTGGTGCTCCTGTACCTGTCGGTGCTCGTCCATGAGCTGAGCCATTCGGTGGTCGCGCTCGGCTACGGGCTGCCGGTGCGGCGGATCCTGCTCTACCCGCTCGGCGGCATCTCCGAGATCGAGCGGGAACCGCAGACGCCCGGCCGCGAGTTCTGCGTCTCCGCGGCCGGTCCGGCGCTCTCCCTGCTGCTCGGCGCGGCCGGGTGGGGGCTGACGCGGGTCGTCACCGCCGGCATCGGCGGGTCGCTGGTCCGGCAGCTGATGTTCGCCAACATCATCGTCGGGATTTTCAACCTGCTGCCCGGGCTGCCGCTCGACGGCGGCCGGATGCTGCGCGCCCTGGTCTGGAAGCTGACCGGCCGCCCGGCGACCGCCACGATCGCCGCCGCCTGGGTGGGCCGGGTGCTGGCGATCGCGCTGCTCGTCATCCCGTTCTACTCCGGCGAGCTCTCCGGCGGGGACATGGTCAGCACGCTGTGGGTGGTGGTGATCGCCGCGTTCATGTGGATCGGGGCCGGGCAGTCGATCCGGGCGACCAAGTTCCGCGAACGCCTGCCCGAGCTGCAGGCGCGCCGCCTGGCCAGACGGGCGATCTCGGTGCCCGCGAGCACGCCGCTGGCCGAGGCGATCCGGCAGGCGGACGCCTCGCGCGCCCGCGCGGTCGTCGTGGTTGACCACGACAACAGGCCGATCGCGATCGTGAACGAGGCCGCGGTGATGGCCACCCCGCCGCAGCGACGGCCGTGGATCGACGCGGGCTCGATGGCCAGGACGATCGAGCCGAACCTGGTGCTGTCAGCCGACCTGTCAGGGATGGCGCTGCTCGAGGCGATGCGGCGCGCGCCCGCCAGCGAGTACCTGCTGGTGGAGTCCTCCGGCCAGGTGTACGGGGTGCTCGCGGCGAAGGACCTTGACCACGTGTTCGCCGGCGTCTGATTTCGCTTCGCCGAGTCGCTACCCTTACCGGATGACCACTCGCGGGCCGTTCGCGGCCGGAGACCTGGTGCAGCTCACCGACCCCAAGGGCCGCATGCACCAGATCCTCCTGCAGCCCGGCGGCACGTTCCACACGCACCGCGGCTCGCTGCGGCACGACGACCTGATCGGCGCGCCGGAAGGCAGCGTGATAACAGCAACAAGCGGCACCGCCTACGTGGCGCTGCGGCCGCTGCTCGCCGACTACACGCTGGCGATGAAGCGCGGCGCCACGATCGTGTACCCGAAGGACGCGGCGCAGATCGTCGCGTACGCCGACGTCTTCCCTGGTGCGCGGGTGATCGAGGCCGGGGCCGGTTCCGGCGCGCTGTCGTGCTGGCTGCTGCGCGCGCTCGGCTCCGCCGGGCAGCTGGTCTCGTTCGAGGCCCGCGCCGACTTCGCGGAGATCGCCCGGGCGAACGTGTCCCGCTTCTACGGCGGGCCGCCGCCGCACTGGCAGCTGCGGGTCGGGGAGCTTTCCGCCGCGGCCGCGGGGGAGCCCGCCTCGTTCGACCGGGTGATCCTGGACATGCTCGCGCCGTGGGAGTGCGTCCCCGACGCGGCCCTGACCCTGATCCCAGGCGGGCTGATCTGCTGTTACGTGGCGACGACCACGCAGCTGTCGCGGGTCGTGGAGGAACTTCGGGCCCATGGCGGCTTCGTCGAGCCGGCCGCCTGGGAGACGCTGGTGCGCGGCTGGCACGTGGACGGCCTGGCGGTCCGGCCGGACCACCGGATGATCGGGCACACCGGCTTCCTGGTGACCGCGCGGCGGCTCGCCGACGGCGTGACGGCCCCGCCCCGCCGCCGCCGTCCCGCCAAGGGCGCCCATCCAGAGGCGGCTGGCCTGGGCATCACGGAGGGCCAGGAAGCCACGGAATGAAAGCGTTACGATCCGCGATGGATATTTGACTCTGCGTTGAGAATAGGCTGTTATCCTGCGGATTCTTTCCCAAAGCCGGCAGGTGTGATCAATTGGATAGACGCCAGCAGGTTTGGAGAAGGTCATCAGATAGGTAGGGTCTAGGTAGTTCGTGTTACCCGGGAGGAGGTGAGGGCCGTGGCAGCCAGGGATGACAGCGGCCGTGCTTCGCGGCACGAGGATGAGGTGAGCAGCCTTACCGCGCAGATCTCCTTCCTCGACGAGGAGATCGCGGTGCTTCGCAGGCGGCTCGCGGATTCACCGCGCCAGGTGCGCCTGCTTGAGGAGCGGCTCCGCGAGGCAGAGGCCAGTCTCACGTCGGTAACCGGCCAGAACGAGCGGCTCGCATCGACGCTGCGCGAGGCAAGGGACCAGATCGTCGCCCTCAAGGAAGAAGTCGACCGGCTGGCACAGCCGCCGTCGGGGTTCGGGGTGTTCCTCGGCGCGCGCGAGGACAACACCGCGGACGTCTTCACCGGCGGCCGCAAGATGCGGGTCAACGTGAGCCCGAACGTGAACCTCGAGGAGCTGCGGCCCGGCCAGGAGGTCGTGCTCAACGAGGCGCTGAACATCGTCATCGCGCAGGGGTATGAGACGGTCGGCGAGATCGTGATGCTCAAGGAGGTGCTCGCCGACAGCGAGCGCGCCCTGGTGATCTCGCACGCCGACGAGGAGCGCGTGGTCCGGCTCGCCGAACCGCTGCTCAACCAGACCCTGCGGGGCGGTGACTCGCTGCTGCTCGAGCCGCGTTCCGGCTACGTCTACGAGCGGATCCCGAAGGCCGAGGTCGAGGAGCTCATCCTCGAAGAGGTCCCGGACATCTCCTACCACGACATCGGCGGCCTGACGTCGCAGATCGAGCAGATCCGCGACGCGATCGAGCTGCCCTACCTGCACGCCGACCTGTACCGCGAGCACCAGTTGCGGCCGCCGAAGGGCGTGCTGCTCTACGGCCCGCCCGGCTGCGGCAAGACGCTCATCGCCAAGGCCGTGGCGAACTCCCTCGCCAAGCAGGTCGCGGCCAAGACCGCCGCGGACGCGGCCGAGGGAGCCGGCGACGGCGGCAAGCACGCCGAGGGGAAGAGCTTCTTCCTCAACATCAAGGGCCCAGAGCTGCTGAACAAGTACG
>JASHPP010000746.1 GCA_030038035.1 Trebonia sp. | reverse complement strand
GGATTGGCCGGCCTACGGTGCCGATCTTCTGGGCGTCGGGCGTGTTCGAGTTCGTCGCGGGGCTGGTCTCGGTCAGGCCGTAGCCCTCGAGCACGTTGATGCCGCAGCCGCGGAAGAAGTGCCCGAGCCGGGTGCCGAGCGGGGCCGCCGCGCTCCACGCGTACTGCACCCGTCCGCCGAGCGCCGCGCGCAGCTTGCCGTACACGAGCCGGTCGAACAGCAGGTGCCTGAGCCGGAGCGCGAGGCCGGGACCGCCGTCGTCAAGCGCGCGGCTGTAGGCGACGGCGGTGGCCTCCGCGCTCGCGAAGACCTTGCCGTGCCCCCCGGCGACGGCCTGGTGCTTGGCGCTGTTGTAGGCCTTCTCCCACACCCGCGGCACGGACAGGACCGCCGTGGGCCGGAACGCGGGCAGTTCGGCCACGGCGTCGGCGATGTCGACCAGCCCGAGGACGGTGCGCGAGTGGATCGCGCCGTACTGGATGAGCTGGGCGTAACCGTGCGCGAGCGGCAGGAACAGCAGGTTCGAGGCGCGGGAGTTGAAGACCGCGGGGAAGCCGTCGTTCAGCATGCAGTTGCGGGTGTTGGCGACGATGTTGGCGTGGGTCAGCATGCAGCCCTTCGGGCGGCCGGTCGTCCCCGAGGTGTAGACGATCTCGGCGAGGTCGGCGGCCCCGCGGGTCCGGCGCCGTTCCTCGACCTGCTCCGGCGTGACATGGGCGCCGCCCGCCTTGAGGCCGGCCAGGCCGCCGAACCGGCTGCCGTCGATCTGCCAGGCGTGGCCCAGCGCCGGGAGCCTGGCTCGCGCCGCGGCGACCAGCCCGGCGTGCTCGTCGGTCTCGACAACGATCGCGTAGGCACCGGAGTCACCCAGGATCCATTCGAGCTGCTCCAGGGAGGACGTGGGATAGACCGGCACCATCACGCCGCCCGCGGCCAGGATCGCGTAGTCCAGCACCGTCCACTCGAACCGCGTGCGCGACATCAGCGCCACCCGGTCGCCGGGCCGGACGCCGGCGGCGATCAGGCCGGCGGCGGTGTCGCGCACCTCAGCGGCGAAATCGCGCCAGGTCACCGGCGTCCAGGTGCGGTTGGTCCGCCGTTTCAGGCCGACCTCGTCGGGCCAGTTCTCCGCGTTCGCGAAGACGTCGTCGGTGATGTTGTCATCGGGCTTGGTTACGTATGCCACGGGCATGGAGAATTTGCGCATCGCGGCCCCCGCGAATAAGTCCCAGCTTCCTCACCCCCCTGCCTGGACGCTAGGTGCCCCAGAAGTGACTGGCCAGGGCTGAAGGTCCCGACTGCGGGTGCGGGTAGCCGGGGCCGGGTAGAGCCCTTACGGTGAGGATCGATTTCACGCCCGATCCGTCGCTGTACCCGTTCGCACCGCGCTGGTTCGCCAGCTACGCCGGCCGGCTGCATTACGTGGACGAGGGCGCGGGGCCGCCCATCTTGTTCTGTCACGGCAACCCGACCTGGAGCTTTCTGTACCGCAAGGTCATCATCCGGCTGCGCGGGCGCTTCCGCTGCGTCGCGGTTGACTACCTGGGGTTCGGGCTGTCCGAGCGCCCCGATGACTACGGCTACACGGCCGAGGAGCACGCCCGCTGCGTCGGCGAGCTGGCCGATCACCTCGGGCTCGACGGGTTCGTCGCGATGGGCCAGGACTGGGGCGGCCCGGTCAGCATGGCCGTGGCCACCGCGCGCGCCGAGCGCGTCCGGGGCGTCGTCCTTGGCAACACGTGGTTCTGGCCGGCCGACCTGCGGATGACGGTGTTCAGCAGGGTGGCGTGCACGCCGTGGATGCAGCGGCAGATCCTGGAGAAGAACTGGTTCGTCGAGCGGGTCGTGCCGCTGGGGATGGCGCACCGCCTGACGCCCGCTGAGATGGACCACTACCGCAGGGCACAGCCGTCACCGCAGGCCCGCAAGGGCGTCGCCGAGCTGCCCAGGCAGCTGCTGGCCGCGCGCCCGCTGCTGCGGCGCCTGGCCGGTGACGTGCCGGCCGCGCTGGGGGCCAAGCCGGCGCTGCTCGTGTGGGGGATGCGGGACCTCGCCTTCCGGCCCGCTCACCTGCTGCCCCGGATGCAGGCCGCCTTCGCCGACAGCGTCACCGTGGAGCTGCCGCGCGCCAGGCACTTCATCTTCGAGGACGCCCCCGAGGAGATCGCGCAGGCGATCACCAAGCGCTTTGGCTGAGTGCGCGGGTCAGTCCTGGCGGTCCTGGCCGACCTGGGCCTGGCCGGCCTGGGCCTGGCGGGCCTGGCGGGAACGCCGACTGGCGGCCGACCGGGAATGGCGCCTGGCGGCCGACACCAGCTCGGCCACGCCGTGCTCGATGCCCTGGGCAAGCACGTCGAGGTCGGGGTTGGCGGCAAAGTCGCCGGTGACGCCGAACGTGACGTCGTCGCAGTACGTGAAGATCGAAATGCCGGTACGCACCGTCGTGGCGATCGGCACGTAGGGGATGATCTCCACCAGGCGGCGGCCCATCCCGTACAGCGGCTGGCGGGGACCCGGCACGTTCGTGGTGACCGTCACGATCTCCCGCTGGGCCGCGAGCGCGATCCTGACCCACCAGGACGCGAGCAGGTACGGGCTGTAGCTGCCCAGGCCGGCCAGCGTCTCGCCGACCATCGCTTCCCTGCTGGC
>JASHPP010000101.1 GCA_030038035.1 Trebonia sp. | reverse complement strand
CCGAATGGAACCTGACCTAGACCGTGCCGCGACCTAACGCCGAGGCCGCGGCCTCAAAGCTGGGCCTGCAGCGACTTCACCACGGACGTGCAGGCCGACGCCGGCTGGTCACCGGTGAGCGAGCAGATCGCCGCGGTGATGTAGTTCGCGGTGCCGAGCACGGCCTTGGCCACCGGGCTGTCCTGGTTGTGCAGGTCCGCGGCGATCTGGCTCCACGTCAGCCCGGCCAGCACACCGGGGTCGTACGAGGCGCCGACGATCACGTACTTGTTGCCGAAATCGATGAAGGGGATGTCGCCCGGGCCGTCGTACTTGTTAATCAGGGCCAACTGCGCGCTGGTCGGCGTCTGCAGCGTGGTGTACGCGCCGTTGCCCGGGTCGGGGATGTTCGTGTACAGCTCGACCGGGGTGAACGTCAGGTATTTGCTGGTGAAGTGCGCAGTCGCGAACGTCCAGGTCGGCGTGTCGGGGTACGGCTCCGAGTTGCCCGCGCCGTCCTGGGCGGCGGAGTGCGTGGCCGCCAGTCCGCTGAACGTGCCGAAGCGGCTCAGCGCGACGACCATGGCCCACCGTTCGGCCGCGCAGTACGGGCAGAACTCCGCGCCCAGGTATAGCATCTCCGGCTTGCCGCCGCTGGTCAGCGCCGGCCCGCTGACCGACGTCGGGCGCGCGCTGACCTGGCCGGCGCCGACGGCGTCGAGCGTGGCGGCAGGGACCGTGGTGGTCGTGGCGATGAGCTGGGCGAGCGCGCTCCCGGTTGGCGCGGTGGGACCGCCGGCGGATGGGGTGGCCGAGGAGTGACCGGTCGGGGAACTGCTCGCCGTGGGGTGGCTGGCCGGGGACTTCCCGCGCAGCAGGACGAACGCGAGCACGACCGCGACCACCACCACGATCGCGCCGCCAGCGAGCAGCATCCGGTTCCGCACCCGACCCATGCTAGGCCCTCGGCACGACTCACCGGCGCGGTGTTCCGGCGGGACGCCTGGCATCCAAACCGGGCCTGAATCGGGGCGCGCCGGGGTCGCAGGAGACAGACCGCCGGCCCCCGCGGCAGGGGGAGTGAGGGGGGTGCCGCGAGGGCCGGCCGTCCCGGCGCGGGGCGCTGGGGGGGAAGCGTCCCGCGCCAGTCCGGTCCGCGAGCGCGTTCGATCGAACACGTCCCGCGCCGGACGGACAGCATCCACCGGCCAGGCGGTGCCAACGGCCAACGGCCAACCGCCTGGCCGGAAGGGACTCGTTCAGTGATAAACGTCCTATCTCTATGTGATCTAGATATTTTCTAGATGGGCACGATGAAGTCGGGTAATCTGCATAGTTGTACCAACTGACGACGCCGCGTAGCAGGCGGGACGCGGCGCAGCATGAAGGGGGCCACCAGCCGTGGTGCGGCTGCGGGTCGGCGTGCTTGGGCCGGTGACGGCATGGCGCGATGAGCGCGAGGTCCCGGCGGGACAGCCACGGCAGCTCGCGGTGCTCGGCGTGCTCGCCATGCGGGCGAACCACGTGGTGTCCCGGGGCGAGCTGGTCGACGCGGTATGGGGCGACGGGCCCCCCGCCAGCGCTGAGGGCGGTATTTACACCTACGTCGCGGGACTGCGGCGCGTCCTGGAACCTGACCTGCCGCGCCGCGACCCGGACCACCCGCGGCGCGCGCCCGCGCGCGTGCTGGTGTCCGCGGGCGGGGGATACGTGCTCAGGCTCGATCCCGGCTGCCTCGACTCCGACCAGTTCGAGCAGTTCCTCGGCCGGGCCCGCGGCCTGCGCGCGTCCGGCGACCTGGTGGGAGCCGCGCGCGCGGTGGACGAGGCGCTGGCGCTGTGGCGCGGGCTCGCGTTCGCCGGGGTGCCAGGCCCGTTCGCCGAGGCCGAACGCCAGCGGCTTGGCGAGCTGCGCACCGCGGCGGCAGAAGAGCGGGCCGACCTGCTGCTCGCCCAGGGCAGGGCGGCCGAGGCGGTGCCTGAGCTGACCACGCTGGCGGCCGACCATCCGCTGCGCGAACAAGCCCGCGGCCTGCTGATGATCGCGCTCTACCGCTGCGGCAGGCAGGCGGAGGCGCTGCAGGTGTTCCACGACGTCAGGGGGCGGCTGGCCGAGGAGCTCGGCATCGACCCGAGCGCCGAGCTGACCAACATCTACCAGCAGGTCCTCGCGATGGACCCCGCGCTCCACGGCCCGGCTGACATGCCCCGCGCCGGCCAGGGGCAGCTCGCCGATCCCGTGGCGCCGGCCGCCCCGACTCCTGCGCAGGTGCCACCGGAGACCGCCGGCTTCGCCGGCCGGGCGGCGGAGCTGCGCTGGCTGCACGCGATGGTCCCGGAGAGTCCGGGAGCGGCTCCGGGCGAGTCTGCCGTGGCGGTCGTCACGGGCACCGCTGGCGTCGGCAAGACCGCGCTGGCGGTCCGGTTCGCCCGCCAGGTGGCGCAGCGCTTCCCCGACGGTCAGCTCTACGTGAACCTGCGCGGCTTCGACCCCTCCGGCGCGCCTGCCGAGCCGGAAGTGGCGCTGCGCGGCTTTTTCGAGGCGCTCGGCGTGCCGCAGCGACGAGTCCCGGCCAGCCTGGAGGCGCAGACCGGGCTGTTCCGCAGCCTGCTCGAGGGCAAGCGGATGCTGCTGCTGCTCGACAACGCGCGGTCCACGGAGCAGGTACGGCCGCTGCTCCCAGGCAGCCCGTCGTGCATGGTCGTGATCACCAGCCGCAGCCAGCTGACTGGCCTGGTCGCCGCCGAGGGCGCCCGCCCGCTGCCGCTGCAGGTGCTGTCAGAAGCCGAGGCCCGCGAACTGCTCGCGCACCGGATGGGCCCGGTGCGGGTGGCCGCCGAGCCGACCGCGGCCGCCGAGCTGATCGAGCAGTCCGCCGGGCTGCCGCTGGCGCTGAGCGTGGCCTGCGCGCGGGCCGTCACCCGGCCGGGTGTCGCGCTCGCGGACCTGGCCGCCGAGCTGCGTGACGCCCGCGGACGGCTCGACGTGCTCGAGACCGGCGATGTGACGACCGACCTGCGGGCCGTCTTCTCCTGGTCCTATCAAAAGCTCAGCGAACGGGCGGCCCGGATGTTCCGGCTGCTCGGGGTGCACCCCAAGCCGGACATCTCGGTGGCCGCCGCGGCCAGCCTGGCCGGGACGCCGCTGCCGGCCGCGCGCACCGCGCTGGCCGAGCTGACCCGCGCCTCGCTGCTGAGCGAGGACGCGGGCGGTCCCGGCCGGTTCGGCTGCCACGAGCTGTTGCGCGCGTACGCGGCGGAGCGGGCGGCCGCCGACGAGAGCGAGGACGAGCGCGACGCGGCACGCCGTCGGCTGCTCGACCACTACCTGCGCACCGCCTACGCGGGTTCCGTGCGCCTGCACCCCGTGCGCAGCCAGGTCCGGCTGCCGCCGGCGGTACCGGACGTCACCCCCGAGAACCTCGGCTCGTACGAGGCGGTGCTCGCCTGGTTCGCGGCCGAGCATCGCGTGCTGCACGCCGTCCTCGCCATGGCCGCCGAGGCGGGCTTCGACGCCCAGTGCTGGACGCTGGCCTGGTACTGGGCGACGATCCTGACGCGCAGCGGCCTGATGCACGAGGTGGCGGAGCTGCAGCGGACGGCGCTGGCGTCGGCGGAGCGCCTCGGCGACCCGGTCGCCCTCGCGCACGTGCACTACGAGCTCGGTCACGCGAGCGCGCGAGTGAGCGACTTCGCGGCGAGCCACGCGCACCTGGAGCAGGCCCTCGAGCTGTTCACCCGGCTCGGTGATCACGTCAGCATCGCGATGGTGCAGTACGGCCTGGCAGCGTTGCTTGACCAGGAGGGCCGGTACTCCGACGCGATCGAGCACGCGTCCGAGGCGCTGCGGCTGCGCCGCTCGTTCGCCGACCGGGCGGCGGTCGCCTCATCGGAGAACGCGGTCGGCTGGATCTACGCGCACCTCGGCCAGCACGCTGAGGCGCTGCGGCACTGCCGGCGCGCGCTTGAGCTGCACCGCGACTCGGGCAGCCGCGGCGCCGTGGCCGACACGCTCGACAGCATCGGCTACGCCTACCGCGGGCTGGCCGACTACCCGCAGGCCATCGCCCACTACGAGCGGGCCCTGGACTTGTACAGGAACATCGGCGACCTGGACGGCGAGTCGGGCTCGCTGACCGGGCTTGGCGACGTCCAGGTCGCCGCCGGGCAGCCCGCCGCCGCCCGGCGCAGCTGGGAGCTCGCGCTGGCCGTGCAGGCCAGGCTTCCCGGCGTGGACAGCGGTCCGGTCCGCGCCCGGCTGGCCACGCTCGCCGTCGACGGCGCCGCGGCGGGCGCCACGGCGGGCACGGCCGCCGCGGGCGCCGTCGGCGCCTGAGGCCGCCGCGGCCGTTGCTGACCATGCGATATGGTTACGTATGGTGGCCGATTTTGTTTCCCTGGGAAAGGTGCTGACGCTGGACACGCTCAACCGCGCGCTGCTGCTTGAGAACATCCACCCTGACGCGACGGCGCGACTGACGAAGGCCGGCTACGAAGTGCGCACGATGCCGCGGGCGCTCGGCGAGGACGATCTCATCGCGGCGCTGCACGGGGTCAGCCTCGTCGGCATCAGGTCCCAGACCCATGTCACGCAGCGCGTGCTCGCCGCGGCCCCCGAGCTGCTGGCCGTCGGCGCGTTCTGCATCGGCACGAACCAGGTCGACCTCGCGGCGGCCGCCAGGCGCGGCGTCGCGGTGTTCAACGCGCCGTTCTCCAACACCCGCAGCGTCGTCGAGCTGGCGATCGCGGAGATCATCTCGATGGCCAGGCGGCTGCCGGAGAAGAACGCCAAGATGCACGCCGGGGTCTGGGACAAGTCAGCGAGGGGCGCGCACGAGGTGCGCGGCCGCAAGCTCGGCATCGTCGGTTACGGGAACATCGGCACGCAACTGTCCGTGATCGCCGAAAGCCTCGGCATGAGCGTGTACTTCTACGACATCGCCGACAAGCTGGCGATCGGGAACGCCCGCCGCTGCTCCTCGCTTGAGGACCTGCTCGAGTCGGTCGAGACCGTGACCCTGCACGTGGACGGCCGGGCTGGCAACCACGGGTTCTTCGGCGAGGCCGAGTTCGCCCGGATGCGGCCGCGGTCGCTGTTCCTCAACCTGTCCCGCGGGTTCGTCGTCGACCACGTGGCGCTGCGGCGCCACATCGAGTCCGGGCACATCGCCGGCGCGGCGGTCGACGTGTTCCCTGCCGAGCCCAAGGGCAACGGCGAGGAGTTCGTGTCCGAGCTGCGCGGGCTGAGCAACGTCATCCTCACCCCGCACATCGGCGGCTCCACCGAGGAGGCGCAGCAGGACATCGGCGATTTCGTGTCGACCAAGCTGATCGACTTCGCCGAGAGCGGCGCGACCTCGATGAGCGTCAACATGCCGAACGCCGCGCTGCCCGCGGTGCCCGGCACGCACCGGCTGTCGCACCTGCACCAGAACGTCCCCGGCGTGCTCGCCACGATCAACCGGGTCCTGGCCGAGCACGGCGTGAACGTCGAGGGCCAGCTGCTGCGCACCCGCGACGAACTCGGCTACGTGCTCACCGACATCGGCACGACCTACAGCGAGGACGTGCTCGACGAGCTGCGCGCGATGGGCGTGACGATCAGGCTGCGCACGATCGAGTCCGGCTAGCCCCGAGCCCCTTAGCCCGAGCCCCCGGCAGGCCGGTCCCGGCGCCCGCGGTCCGGCGCCGGCCAGGGCTGTAGCCTGGTCCGTTGCGCGGTGCTCCCCGGTGCCGGCGGCGGCGGTGGTGGCGGCGGTTCCAGCTCCACCGGTTCGGCGACGGACGCGTCGGTGGCGGCCGGGCCGGCGCCGGATGACGCTCCTAATGGTGAGGTCGTGATCAGTTACCCGGTGGTCCTGGTCACGGTGACCGGCGGGCAGGTGTACGGGTCGTCGGCCGCGGTGTTCACCGCGAGCTACGCCGCTCCGGGCGGGGTCACGGTCTCCGGCACGGTGACGTGCACAACGGTCAACGGCGGGACGCTGGTGACCCCGGGGCTGACCGCCGGGGGCAGTTACACGATCGACGGGGCGAACTGCTCGGGGCTGAGCGCGTCGGCGGGGTATGCGGTGGACTATGTCGGCGGGGCGTTCACGGTGACGCAGGCCGGCCAGGTGATCGGCTTCACCGCCCCGGCCACGGCAGTCGCAGGGACAACCGCGACGCTGGCCGCGACCGGGGGCGACTCGGGCAACCCGGTGGTGTTCACGGTCGACGCCTCCTCCGGTGCCGGGGTGTGCGACGTGTCCGGGGACACGGTCAGCTACCTGGCCGGCGGGACCTGCGTGGTCGACGCCAACCAGGCGGGCGGCACCGACTACTCGGCGGCCGCGCAGGTCCAGCAGGCGATCGAGGTGCAGCAGGCGCCGGCGTTCACCGCCGATGCCCCGCCGCTGACCGCGGCGGCCGGCACGCCGTATTCCTGCCAGTTCGCGGCCTCCGGTGTGCCGGAGCCGGCGTTCACGCTGGGCGGCGGGGCGCCGTCGTGGCTGACGGTCGGCCCGGCGACCGGGCTGGTGTCCGGGACCCCGCCGTCCGGCACCGGGTCGTTCAGCTATCCGGTGACCGCGGCCAACAGCCTGGGCAGCGTGACGACGGCGGTGTTCACGGTGACGGTCTCGGACCAGGCCGACGTCGAGGCGGGGCTGTCCTGTCCCTCCGGCCTGGCGGTGGACGAGTCCGGGACGTGCACGCTGACCGTGACCAACGCCGGGCCCGCGCTTGCCGTCGGCGTGCTGGCCGGAGCCGTGGCGTCGGCGCAGCTTCGGGTGACCGGCTGCTCGGGCGGCTGTTCGCGGATCGGCGGGGTGCTGGCCTGGTCGCTGGGGTCGCTGCCGGCCGGGCAGTCCGTCGCGCTCACGATCAGCGTGACGGGGCAGCAGGCCGGCGCCGCGGTTGTCGCCGCCGCCGGCTCGGCCAGCCCCGACCCCGACCTGTTCAACAACCTGACGGCGGCCACGGTCGCCGTCACCCGCGCCTGAGGAAAGGCCAGGCCTGCGGCCCAGATAGCGCCGGATAGCCGAGCCGACGGCGAGCACCGCCGCGAGAGGACGTCGAGTCGGGCGCGTGCTAGCCCGGTGCCGGCTCGGCCGCGGCCTCGTGCGGCACGTCGCGCATGCGCCGCAGCGGCGAGAAGTACACCCACCACCCGGCGGCCCAGCTGCCGGCCAACCCGATCCACAGGGTCGGGCGGATCCCGATCGCGGTGCCGAGCGCCCCGCCGATGACGGCGCCGAGCGGCATCGTGCCCCACACGATCCAGCGGGTGGCCGCGTTCATCCGGCCCATCAGGCGCGGCGGGGTGACGGCCTGCCGGTAGCTGACCTGTGCCACGTTGTACACCACCGCCGAGAAGAACGTCCCCGCGAACCCGATCGGGAACAGCACCACTCGCCAGCCGGGCTCGGCGAGCGCCGGCAGCAGCTGCGGCAGGCCGAAGATCAGGATCGAGACCCAGATGATCCGCGCCGTGCCGACCCGCCTGGCCAGCCGCCCGGAGAACACGCCGCCGACGACACCCCCGATCGCGGCAATGGCGAAGATCAGCCCCGTGTAGGCGGGCCGCACATGGAGCACGCGCACCAGGAAGATGATCTCCACCGCCGTTGCCATCGAGCTGAACAGGTTCGAGGTTCCCGTGCACGCGACGACCTTGCGCAGGATCGGGTGCCCCACCACGTAGCGCAGGCCCTCGCCGATCTCCGCGCGAAGACCCCGGGGCCCGGGGCGCGCGGCGGCGTCTCCGTCCGCCGGCCGTGCCCGGGGCTCGCGGTGCCTGATGCCGAGCAGCGACGCGACCGATACCAGGTAGGACACGGCGTCCGCGGACATCGCGCCGGCCGCGCCGAACGCCCCGACCAGCCCGCCGCCCAGGCCAGGGCCGACCAGCTGCGCGAACGACTGGGTGGCGCCCAGCTTGCCGTTGCCGTCCATCAGGTGTTCCTGGGCCAGCAGCACGGGCAGGTAGCTCTGGTAGGAGACGTCGAAGAACACCGTGCCGACCCCGGCTGTCACGGCGACCGCGTAGAGCTGGCCCATCGTCAGGACGCCGGCGTACCACGCCACAGGCACCGAGCCGATGATGACCAGGCGCGCGGCGTCGCAAGCGACCATGATCCCGCGCTTGGCCCGCCTGTCGACGAGCGCGCCGGCGGGCAAGGCGATCAGGGCGAAGGCCAGGGTGGCCGCCGCGGTCAGCAGGCCCACCTCGAACGTGGTCGCCTTGAGCACCACGACAGCGGTCAGCGGGAGCGCCAGGTTCGTGACCGCCGACCCCATCTCGCTGACGGTCTGCCCGCCCCACAGGAGCAGGAAGTCGCGGTGGTGCCACAGGCCGCGGCCCGCCGTGACCGTGGTGTCCGCGGCCGGGCGGCCGGCCGATCCGGTCCCGGGCAGGTCGGCATCCGCCGGTTTGTCCTGCTGTCGTTCCGGCACGGGACAACCATATGCTCCGGGCACAATTGAAGCGTGCAGGTCGCGATCCCCGGGCCGCTCGAGGTCCGCGACGACGCCGGGTCCGCGGTTGAGGTCAGCGGGGCACGGCTGCGCGCCCGCCGCGCTGGCCGCGCTGCACCTGCAGATCCTGGGCGCGGACGTGACGGCCGCGACCTCACAGCGGCGTCACGTACGCGCCGGAGATCCCGCCGTCGACCAGGAACGTCGCCGCGGTGATGAACGAGGCATCGTCGCTGGCGAGGAACGCCACGGCCGCCGCGATCTCGGACGCCTCGGCGAAGCGCCCGAGCGGCACGTGCACCAGGCGCCGGGCCGCGCGCTCGGGGTCGGCGGCGAACAGTCCGGCGAGCAGCGGCGTGCTGACCGGCCCGGGGCACAGCGCGTTGACCCGGATGCCCTCCCGGGCGAACTGCACGCCGAGCTCCCGCGACAGGGCGAGCACGCCGCCCTTGGACGCGGTGTAGGAGATCTGCGAGGTCGCCGACCCCATGAGGGCGACGAACGACGCCGTGTTGATGATCGACCCCTTGCCGTGGCGCCGCATGTACGGGATCGCCTCCCGGCAGCACAGGTACACCGACGTCAGGTTCACCTCCTGTACCCGGCGCCACGCGTCAAGCTCGGTGGACAGGATCGAGTCGTCCTCGGGCGGGGAGATCCCCGCGTTGTTGAAGGCGATGTCGACGGACCCGTAGGTGTCATAGGCGACCGCGAAGACACGGGCCACATCCGCGGGAACGCTCACGTCGGCCTCGACGAAGACCCCGCCGGCCGCCTCCGCCGCCTTGTCGCCCGCCGCCACGTCGATGTCGACCGCGACCACGTTGGCACCCTCGCCGGCGAACCGCTGCACGGTCGCCAGCCCGATCCCGCTGCCCGCGCCGGTGACGACCGCCGTCCGTCCCTCAAGCCTGTCCACGCCCGTTCCCCCTAGATCCGCTCGAAGTGCCTGCGCAGCTCCCAGTCCGTCACCGCGCCGCCGTAGGCGGCAAGCTCCACCCGCGCCATCGTCGCAGTGGTCGACCACGTCTGGCGAGGCGGCCTCCCGCTCACGCGGACAAATTCATCACGAGCACGGGGCAGCGCGCGTCACGATCAACACCCGCTGGCGCGCACCCGGCCTGACCGGCCGCGCGGCGGTACGGGTAGATTCGACCAGGGACTGAGAGGAGACAGCGCGTGGCCATCGCCGCAATGGTGCTCTGGATGTGCACCGCCGCCGCCGGCGCCTACCTGCTCGCCACGGGCATCCGGGCCAGGGACGCAGAGCAGCCGGCAGCCGGACCCGCCGCGGAGACCGTGCCCGGCTTGGCTGCCGTCGCCGCCGAGCCGCTGGCTGCCGCCGCGCCCCAGGCCGGCGCCACG
>JASHPP010000745.1 GCA_030038035.1 Trebonia sp. | reverse complement strand
GACAGCCTGCCGCCGCGCTTGCCGGCCCGGGTGGCGTAGCCGTCGGGCAGCGCGGCGATGAACGCGTGCGCGCCGATCGCCCGCGCCGCCTCCTCGACCTCCGCGTCGGACGCCTCCGGGCGCCCCAGCCTGATGTTCTCGGCGACTGTCCCCTCGAAGAGGAAGCTCTCCTGGGTGATCAGCACGACCTCCTGGCGGAGCACGGGGTCGGGCAGGTCGCGCAGGTCCGCGCCGTCGAGCAGCACCCGGCCGGCGTCCGGGTCGTAGAAGCGGGCGAGCAGCCGCGCCACGGTCGTCTTGCCCGCGCCCGTCTCGCCGACGAGCGCGACGGTCTGCCCGGCCGGGATGTCGAGGTCGAGGCCGGGCAGGACCACTGCCTTCCGGTAACCGAACCGCACCGACTCGAACCGCACCCGGCGCCCGGCGCGCCGCGCCGCCAGCGCGGGCAGCTCCCGCGGGACGGGCGGCTCGGCGACCGACGGCTCCTCCTCCAGGACCCCGGAGATCTTCTCCAGCGCGGAGGCGGCACCCTGGAAGGAGTTGTAGAACTGCGAGACGTCCTGCAGCGGCTCGAAGAACCGCTGCAGGTAGAGCAGGAACGCGGCGAGCACGCCGACCTGCATGGCGCCGTCGATCACCCGCAGCCCGCCGTACCACAGCACGACCCCGATGATCACGTTCGCGACCAGCGAGATGCCGGGGCCGTAGACCGAGATGAGCTGCGACGCGCGCCTGCTCGCGTTCGCGTAGTCGCGGGACAGGCCGTCGAAGATCTCCTCGTTGCGCCGTTCCCGCCGGAACGCCTGGACCGCCCGCAGGCCGCCGAACGTCTCGACGAAGTGCACGATGACCAGCGCGTTGGTCTCCCTGATGCGCCGGTAGGCGGACGCGGACTCGCGGCGGAACCAGGCGCTCAGCCAGGTCAGCGGAATGAATCCGGAGAGCACCACGAGAGCGAGCGGCCAGTCGAGCAGCAGCATGCCGGTGCCGACGAGGACGAGCGTCAGCGCCGCCGAGATCAGGGCGTCCAGGCCCTCCTCGAAGAGGTCCGAGATCGCCTCGATGTCGGAGGTCTGCCGGGAGATCACCCGGCCCGAGGTGTAGCTCTCGTGGAAGGCCACCGGCAGCCGGAGCATGTGCCAGAACAGGCGGCGGCGCAACTCCAGCACGACCGACTGGCCCACCCGCCCGGTCATCGTGACGAACATCCTCGTGGCGACCGCCTGGATCAGCACGGTGGCGGCGAACACCCCGGCGATCCGCAGCAGCGGCGCCAGGTTCCCCGACGCCAGGACCGGCGGTATGCCGGAGTCGATCGCGACGCCGACCAGCCACGGCCCGGCCAGCGCCGCCAGCGACGCGACGACGATCGCCGCGCCGGTCCAGCTGACCCCCCGCCGGTATGGCCGCAGCAGGTCGGCGAGCAGCACCCTGCTGCGCTTGCGCAGCAGGGCCGCGAGCGGGGCCGAGACGTCCTCGATCTGCTCGCTCGCGATGCCGCGCCAGGCCATGTCGGTCACTGCCGCACCCCCTCGGCATCCACCGACATGAGGGCCGCGTACGACGGCCGGGCCGCCAGCAGCGCGGCGTGGCTGCCGGTCGCCGCGATCACGCCGTCCTCGAGCAGCGCCACCCGGTCGGCGAGCGCGACCGTGGACGGCCGGTGCGCCACCACCAGCGCCGTCGTGCCGGCCAGGATGCCGCCAAGCGCCCTGGTCACCCGTTCCTCGGTGTGCACGTCGAGGGCGGACAGCGGGTCGTCGAGGATGAGCACCTCGGGCCTGGCGAGGATCGCGCGGGCCAGCGCGACCCGCTGCCGCTGCCCGCCGGACAGCGCCATGCCCTGTTCGCCGATCCGCGTGTCCAGGCCCCAGGGCAGGTCGTAGGCGAACCTGGCCTGGGCCGCGGACAGCGCGGCCTCGATCTCCTCCTCGGTCGCGTCCGGCGCGCCGTACGTGACGTTCTCCCGCACGCTCGCCGAGAACAGCGTCGCCTCCTCGAACGCGCAGCCCACCGCCGCGCGCAGCGCCGCGAGCGGGAGGTCCCGCACGTCGGCGCCGCCGAGCAGGACGCGCCCGCCGGTGACGTCGGCCAGCCTGGGCACCAGCTGCAGCAGCGTGGTCTTGCCCGCCCCGGTGGCGCCGACGAGCACCAGCGTCTCGCCGCGTGCCAGCTGCAGGTCCACGTCCCGCAGGACGGGCTCGCGGGCGCCCGGGTAGGCGAACGCCACGTGGTCGAAGTGCAGGTGGGGCTGGACAGGCGCCACGGATCGCCGCGGCTGACCGGTCGTGTCCGTGATCCGCGGCGGGGTGTCGAAGATTTCCAGCACGCGCTGCGCGGCGGTCGCGGCCTCCTCCCCGGAGGCGATGATGTAGCCGAGTGCCTCGATCGGCCACACCAGCTGCAGCGCCAGCGTGATGAACGCCACCAGGCCGCCGATGGTCAGCGTGTGGCGGCTGACCGCGATCGTGCCGAGCACCACGATGAGCGCGATCGCGGCGTTCGGTATCAGGTCGAGCACCGCCCAGAAGTCGCCGAGCAGCCTGGCCTTGGCCACCTGGGTCTTGTAGACCTCGGTGGCCTGCGCGAAGTGGCGCGCCGCGGCCTCGGGGGCGCGGCCGAGCGCCTTGAGCACCCGCACGCCGGTGGCCGCCTCCTCGATCAGCGTCGTCAGGTCGCCTTCCTGGTCCTGCACGCGCCGCGACAGGACCTTGTACCGCCGCTCGAAGATCGTGCAGAACACGAGCACGGGGATGAACATGGCTCCGGTGATCAGGCCGAGCCACCAGTTCAGCCTGATCAGCAGGACGGTCACGGCGGCGAACACCAGGATGGAGATGAACAGGAACACGATGCCGAACCCGGCGAACCGGCGGATCGACCCCAGGTCCGTCGTGGCGCGCGACAGCAGCTGGCCGGACTGCCACTCGTCGTGGAACGCCGGGTCGAGCCGCTGCAGGTGGGCGTACAGGTCGTCCCTGATCGTCTTTTCCATGTCGGCGACCGCGTTGCCCTGCACCCAGCGGCGGATCAGGCTCAGCACCGCGGAGCCCACGCCGAGGCCGATCGCCGCCAGCCCGAGCGGGACGAGCAGGGCGGGGTCGTGGCGGGCGATGGCGCCGTCGATGACGGCCTTGATCAGCAGCGGGATCGCGATCTGGGCGCCCTCGGCGACCACCGCCGCCAGGATCATGCCGGTCAGCTGCAGGCGGTACGGGCGCAGGTAAGGGCGCAGCCGCCAGAGGGCAGCGACTGGGCGTGCGGACACTGTGCGGAGCCTAATTTCCCGCGGGCGGGTTGTCACCTGATTTTCCCCCGGGGGGTATCGTGGGGCGCCATGTCTGCGGCCTTCGATGTCTCACGCGTGCGTTCCAGCTACCCGGCGCTGCGCGACGGCCACGCCTACCTGGACGGCGCGGCGGGGACGCAGGTGCCGCAGGCGGTGATCGAGGCGATCGCCGCGGCGTACCGGGCGGGGATCGGGAACACCGGCGGCGCGTTCGCGGCCAGCGAGCGCGCCGGGGCCATCGTGGCGGGCTGCCGGCGGGCCGTCGCGGACCTGACCGGCGGCGTCGCCGACGGCGTCATCTTCGGGCCGAGCATGACCGCGCTGACCTACCGGCTGTCGTCCGCGCTGGCCAGCGGGTGGACGCCGGGGGACGAGGTCGTGGTGTCCCGGCTCGACCACGACGCGAACATCCGGCCGTGGGTGCAGGCCGCCGGGCGGGCCGGCGCGGTCATCCGCTGGGCCGAGGCCGACACGGCGACCGGGGAGCTGCCCGCCGCGCAGTACGCGGACCTGGTGACCGAGCGGACGAGGCTGGTCGCGGTGACGGCGGCGAGCAACGTGCTCGGGACGCGGCCGGACGTGGCGGCGATCGCCGCGTGCGCGCACGCGGCAGGCGCGCTGTGCTACGTCGACGGCGTGCACGCGACCCCGCACATGCCCGTCGACGTCGCGGAGCTTGGCGCGGACTTCTACGCGACCAGCGCGTACAAGTGGGCGGGCCCGCACGTGGCGGCCGTGATCGCCGCCCCGTCGCTGCTGCAGACGCTGCGGCCGGACAAGCTGGCGCCCGCTTCCGATGAGGTGCCGCAGCGGTTCGAGCGCGGCACGCTGCCGTTCGCCGACCTGGCCGGGGTGACGGCGGCGGTGGATCACCTGGCCGGGCTCGCCGGGCTCGCCGGGCTCGCGGCTCCGGGCGGCGCGGGCGGTTCCCGGCGGGAGCGGATCGTCGCCTCGATGGCGGCGGTGCAGGCCTTCGAGATGTCGCTGTTCGCGCGGCTGCTCAGCGGGCTGGCCGGGATGAGCCACGTGACGCTGTACGGGAAGGCCGCGCGGCGCGCGCCGACCGCGTTCTTCACCGTCGCGGGAATGACGCCGCGCGCCGTGGCCGCGCACCTGGCGTCCCGCCGGGTCAACGCGTGGCACGGCGACAACTACGCGTTCGAGCTGTGCGGCGTGCTCGGCCTGCGGCCAGGCGGAGCGGTCCGGGCCGGCCTGGTGCACTACAACGACGCGTCCGACGTGAACCGCCTGCTGTCCGCGGTGGCGGAGCTGGCCGCCGGCTACCCAGGTAGGAGGTTACGGCCTGTGGTGCTCCGACCCGGGTTCACAAGCCTTCGTCCAGCGCTTCCCAGGTGAGTTTGAGCGGGAATGGACTGATGGTGTCGATGGCATGGAAGTCACGGCCACGGATCGCGAGCCCTTCCCTGGCGTACTCGCCGTCCGAGGTGAGCAGGAGCCGTTCCACGCAGATCGCGGGGCCGTCGTCATCGGTCATCCGGACGATCCAGTAGTGCGGGATGCCGGCGGCGGCGTACTCCGCGCGCTTGTCCCGGATGTCGGTGGTGATCGAGTCGGCCGACACGATCTCCACTGCGATCAGGCAATCGGCGGCGATCGGCTTGCGTCCCCATCGTCCCCGGTCGTCGTCGATGCACCGATAGACGACCACGTCGGGACGACGGAAGTGCAGTTTCGGACTGTCGGCGATCAGGACGTCCATGTCGCCGAGCACCCGGTGGCAGGTCCGCCTGGCCCGGTCCCGGAGCCCTGCGGCCTCCCGGATCGCGATGAGGAGGTTCAACTGGATCGCCTGATGGCTTGGCTCGGCGGACTCACACCGGACGATCCAGCCATCGACGACCTCAATCAGCTTGCTGGCGTCCTCCGGGAATGCCAGGTACATGTCAAAGGTCATCTGCGGCGCGTATGCCGCCGCCTTGTGATCGCTGAAGTCGAACGCTGAGGCCACGAGCCCAAGGCTACGCGTTGGCGTTGCCCGATCGGAGCCGCCACGCCCCGCCCTTCCCGCTCGCGCCGGTCCGCGGCGACGTGCTCAGTCCTTCTCCGTGGGGCGACGCCCGGCAGTCTTCGGGATCATGGCCGGCGATCCCGCAGCACGGCGCCGATGACGCCTGTCACCATGTTCGTGACGGCCTCCGCAGCGGGCGGGGTGCCCTTCCTGTCGGCGAACAGCAGGTGCCCCGCTCCGATCAGCGTGGCGGCGAGCGCGTCGACGTCGGCATCGGCCGCGACGCGGCCCAGTTCCCGCTCCGCGGACAGGTAGCCGGCGACGATGGCGACCGCCTCTGTCAGCACGGGGACCCCGCCCGGCCAGGTGCGGCGCAGCCGGGCGCGCAGCTCGTCCCTGAACGTGATCAGGGCGACGATCGCGAGCGCGACCGACGTGAACAGGGCCGTCAGCGTCCCGGCGAGGTGGCCGGTCACGGTGCCTGTCCCGGCCGACTCCCGCAGCGCCGCGGCCTGGGCGTCGATCCGGCCGGCGCGGTCGAGCACCAGCTCGGCGAGGAAGGCGTCGAAGTCGGCGAAGTGCCGGTGCAGCACGCCCTTGGCGACCCGTGCCTGCGTCGTGACGGCCCGGCTGGTCAGCGCGGCCGGCCCGTCCCTGAGCAGGACTGCCTCGGCGGCGCCGAACAGCTGCTCGCGCACGTCGCGGATGGCGATCCCCGTCGGCACCGCGCGTCCCCTCCGTCTATAGTGGGCGTGTGCCCACTATACAGCCGCATGAGCACAGGCAGATGGCGGAGTCGTTCGGCGTGGACCCCGAGCGCTACGACCGGAGCAGGCCCCGCTATCCGGACGCGATGGTGGCGCGGATCGTCGCCGCCAGCCCGGGACCCGACGTCCTCGACGTCGGCTGCGGCACCGGCATCGAGGCCAGGCAGTTCCAGGCGGCCGGCGCTGCGGTGCTCGGCGTCGATCCCGACGCGCGGATGGCAGGCTTCGCCCGGCGGACCGGGGTCGCGGTGGAGGTGGCGAGGTTCGAGGACTGGGACAGCGTCGGCCGGGAGTTCGACGCGGTCATCGCCGGGCAGGCCTGGCACTGGGTGGACCCGGTCGCGGGAGCCGCCAAGGCGGCGGCGGTGCTGCGGCCGGGCGGCCTGCTGGCGGTGTTCTGGCACGCGTACCAGTTGCCGGCAGCGGTGGCGGAGGCGGTCGCCACGGCCATGCGCCGGCTTGTGCCCGACTCGCCGGTCAGCCTCGACCCGGCGCGGACCGGCCTGGACGCTTACCAGCCGGGGTTCACCAGGGCCGCGGCCGGGATCCGGGAGGCGGGCGGGTTCGGCGAGCCGGAGCAGTGGCGCTTTGACTGGGAGCAGTCCCGCACGCTCGACGAGCTGCTTGAACTGATGTCCACCACGGGCGTCCTCACCCGGCTGCCGCCGGCGGCGGCGGCGCAGGTGCTCGACGCCGTCAGGGCCGCGATCGGCCCGGCGCCGCCCTGCTTCACGATGAGCTACGCCACCGTGGCGGTCACCGCCGCGCGCACCGGCCCGTGACGCTTCTTTGCCTGGCGCGCCGGCGCGTACGCTAGAGGCGTGCTGAGCGCGCTGTCCGGGCTCTGGCAGGTGGCGGGACACCTGCTCCCCGTCCTCATGTGGGCCGATACCCCGCAGCGCGCCGCCGTGCTCACGGTCGCCGTGCTGGCCGTGGCGCTGGTCGGCAGCTTCGCGGTCGGCGCCAGCCACGCCGGGGCGACGGCCCGCCTTCCGGTCCTGCGCCGCGTCGCCGCGCTGCGGGAGAAGTCCTGGCGCGTCGCGTTCGTGCGGCAGCGCGACCCGGACGCCCGCGGGCGAGCCAGGCCGAGAGCACCCTCGGCGGCCGCGGCGGCCGCCTGATCCCGCGCGTTTCAAAGCGCCTGCCGTAACCCCATGCCCGGGGCCTGGTGGCGGCCGCCTCCAGCAAGCCAACCCATCTGCGCTGGAAGGTCGCCTGCCCATGTCCGCTCTGTTCGGCGTTCCCGTGGACGCCGCGTACCACCTCGTCTACGCCCTCACCACCGTCCTTACCCCCGTCCTCGGCGGCCTGGCCGCCGTCGCAGGCATCGTCGTGTTCACCGCGGCGGTCCGGCTGCTCGTCATGCCGCTGAGCTTTCGCGCGCTGCGCGGGCAGGCCGCGCTGGCCAGGCTCGCGCCGCAGGTCGAGGCGCTGCGCAAGCGCTTCGCCAGGCAGCCGGAACGGCTGCAGCGCGAGCTGTCCGCGCTCTACAGGCGGGAAGGCGCGAG
>JASHPP010000744.1 GCA_030038035.1 Trebonia sp. | reverse complement strand
GGCCCAGGCGAAACAGCTAGGCGCCGTGCTGAGCGCGGAGAACGGGCCGTCCGCAGCGGCCCGGGTGATCACGGCCGTGCTCGCCGCATAGGCCTGCCTAGGGCACCCAGCGAGAAGTTGATGCATGAGTTGCGGCGGGTCGTGGCGGCCGCATCATCCCCCGTCGGGCCACGGGAGGGTGACGGTGTAGCGGCAGCGGCCTCGGGATGTCGGTCAGCAGCGAGTCGACGCCGCGGAGCATCTGGCAGGATGCCGATAACTGTCCGGGCGGCCTTTGGAGGAAACCGGTGCCTGTCCGCTTTCAGCTGGTCATCGACTGCGCCGACCCGGACCGGCTGGCCCGGTTCTGGGCCGCCGCGCTGGGCTATGAGCTCGCGCCGGTCCCGGCTGGATTCGCTACCTGGAATGACTTCTACCGCGAGCTTGGGGTGCCCGAGGAGGAACTGGCCGACGGGGCGGACCGGGTCACCGACCCGGAGGGCCACGGGCCGGGCATCTGGTTCCACGCCGTCCCGGACGCCAAGGTGGTCAAGAACCGGCTGCACCTCGACATCCGCGCCGGCGGTGAGTGGACGGACCCGATCGAGACGCGCAGGACGCGGATTGATGCGGAGGCCAGCCGGCTGGCCGGCCTGGGCGCCACCATCACCGGCGCGCTGGCCGGCGAGGAGAACTTCTACGCGGTCGGGATGAAGGACCCGGAAGGCAACGAGTTCGATATCAACTGACCAGGGGTAGGCATCCCGGCCGGCGTTCCGGTCACGGTCGGCGGCTGGCAAACTGGCGGTGTGAAGCCAGTCGCGGGGGTTACGGCCGCCGGTCGCGGCGGTCGCGCCGGGCAGCGGGGCAGGTACGGCGTCGACGGCGGATACGCCGGGCTGGCGGTGTTCGGCCTGATGGAGGCGGGGCTGGCAGGCGCCGTAGCCTGGGCGGCGCGCCGTCGCAGGCCCGCCGTGGCGGCGCTGGCTTGCGCGGGTGGCGCGGTGGTGGCGGGGTCGGCGGCGAGCTACCTGTATTCCACCGGGCCGGGCAAGCGCGCGATCTGGGCGCAGCTGCTGGACGAATTGGGCCTGCGGGGCGATGAGCACGTCCTGGATGTGGGATGCGGCCGCGGCGCGGTGCGGTGCTGATGCTGGCGGCCCGCCGGGTGCCCGCCGGCCGGGCGGTGGGGGTGGACGTGTGGCGCCGCCGTGACCAGAACGGCAACAGCCGTGCCGCCGCTGAGCGCAACGCGGCGGCCGAGGGCGTGGCCGACCGGGTGGAGGTCGCCGACGCGGACGCGCGTGATCTGCCGTTCGCGCCCGCGTCGTTCGACGTCGTGGTCAGCAGCCTGGCGATCAGCAACATCCGGGGCGCCGGCGGGCGGGCGCAGGCGCTGCGCGAGGCGGTGCGGGTGCTGCGGCCCGGCGGACGGCTGCGCATCGTCGATGACGGCGCGGACCGCTATGCCCCCGTGCTGCGCGAGGCCGGCTGCACCGGGGTGACCGTGCGGCAGCTGGACTGGCGGACCTGGTACGGCATACCGGGTCATCACATCCCGCTGGTCGCCGCCGCCCGGCCAGCCGATCCGGGATCCAGCCCCTAAACCGGCGCGCGAACATACGGCGAGGTCAGCATGGCACGGTATCTGCTTATCGGCTATCTCGCCTGGGCGGTGCTCTTCGGCGTCCTGTTCGCCTGGGAGGGCCTGGCCCTGGCCGGGGTGACCGGGGTTCCCTCCCTGAGCGAGGTTTTCCGCGTGATAATGCGCCATCCGGTCGGGCGGTGGGTGGTCTTCGCGCTGTGGCTGTGGGCTGGCTGGCACTTCTTCATCCGCGGCTGGCACTTCCTGCTCCGGGCCTGAGACGGGGAACCTGCCATGCCGATGGGGATGCTGACCGCGCTGGCCGCCGCGGCGTATCGCCAGGCGCTGGTACCGATGGCCACCGGCTACCTGGTCTTGATGGCGGCGCTTGCCCTGGGCCTGCGCCGCCTGTACTCGCCACGGCCCGCTCAGCCCGGCCCCGGGCCGGCAGGCTCCCGGCGGCGCACCGGCTGGGCCGCGCTGGCCCGGCACGTGACCGGCACCGTCGCCGGCGGCTACCTGCTGCTGATGGCCGTGGTGGTCGCCTATTACTACGCGATCGCCCGGGTCGGGCCGGACTTCCTGGAGAGCGCGGTTACGGGCACCGCGTTGCTGATAGGACTCGCGGCGCCGGTGTTCGCGGCAGCCTCATCGCTGGACGAGCGGCTGCGGCGACGGCGCGGCCGCCCGGCCGGCCACCCGCCGGTTTCCGCAGATCCGCTCCCGCGCCGGGAGGCCGGCCGGGCACGGCATCCGGTGCTCGGCTATCTCGCCTGGGCGGTCGTCTTCGGCGCCCTGTTCGCCTGGGAGGGCCTCGCCCTGGCCGGGGTGACCGGCATTCCCAGCCTCAGCGACGCCGTCCGGCTGATAATGCGCTATCCGGTCGGGCGGTGGGTGCTGTTCGCGCTGTGGCTGTGGGCTGGCTGGCACGGCTTCATCCGCAGCTGGCGCTTCTTGCTCCGCGCCGGGGACGGAGAACATCCCGGTGCCGGTGAGACCACTGACCGGGCGCTGCCCTGACCTGGACGGTGCAGACGGCGGCGCGAGCACCAGGCCAGCAGCACCAGGCCAGGGACAAGGGCATCAGCCGTTGTCCCCCGCGGGCAGGATGCCAGGCGGCACCACATCGGTATCGGGGCGCGCGGCGGCGCGGCGGCCGCTCGCTTTCTGCCAGTAGGCCTCTTTCCCCAGCAACGACTCACCGAACCGGTCGAACTCGGAGATCACCTTCTGTGTCGCCGCGGTCACCGCCTCACGGGTCCGTTCGCCGAGTTCCGCCAGCTGCCGCGAGACCTCACCCTGGAGGTGAGCGGCCACCTCGTCGGTGGCCAAGTCGCGTACCTCCTGCTTGGCCTCGCGCACCGCGGCGCGCAGGTCCTTGGTCGCGGCGTGCGCTTCGCGGATCATCTCCCGGCACTCCCCGAGCGCGGCTTCCAGCCGTTCTAGCTCGCTCACGGCATCCTCCTCGCCCGCCGACCGGGCCAGGGCCGCTCAGATCCCGGCCGGCAATACGCTCACCCACCAACACCGCTCGTGACGTCGTGCGGCGTGCCCACGAGGAAGCGGAGCGGCACCCGCCAGGCTACCAACCAGTCCCGCTGCCCGCCCGCTACACCAGCCCGTGACCGTCGTCATCCAGCTCGCCCTGCCCCAGCGCATCTGGCACCGGGACCGCGCCGCCGTTGCGGTCCGGCCGCCACATGTTGCCGAGGTAGGCAGCGGTGCCCGACCGCCCGCGGGCGTGCAGCGCCCGCAGATGCCCGGCAATCGGCGGTCGCAGCACCAGCCCGGGCAGCACGGCCAGCGGGACGAACCTGGCTTCCAGGTCTTCCTCCTGCGGTTCGGGTTCGTCGGTGATGGGAAACGCCGCGAGGAAGACAAGATCCACCGCGCGCCGCGAGGCGCCTGGCGCGAGGGTCTCCAGGACGAACGCGACCCGGCCC
This sequence comes from Trebonia sp., assembly GCA_030038035.1. The sequence continues at coordinate 3,553 of JASHPP010000744.1, read as the reverse complement.
GGCTGGACGGGCAGCCCGGTCTCCTCTACGGTTTCCCGCCGTGCGCAGGCGGCCATGCTCTCGCCCGGGCGGGGTGTCCCGCCCGGCAGCACCCAATCGTCCGCGCCGTCCCTGGCGCGGTGCACGAGCAGCACGCTGTCGTCCCGGAACACGATGATCGAACAGCGCACGTCAACCTCGGCGAGATTTTCCATGGCGCTCGCTACCGCCATGCCCTGCCGGCACGGCCGGCCGCCGTCCGCGCCACAGACGGCATGATCGCCACCAGCGCCGCCTCCGCCCGGCCGTACGCGCTGCAGCCAACCCAGAGCCGGTAGCCCGGCGCCTGTCCGGACCTGTCGCGCCGCCGCAGCATGCCCGCTGCCGACCGGGCGGGCGCCGCGTAGGCGGGCACCCCATAATCCCGCAGCATGCCGAGCACCAGCGGCACCGCCTGCTCGCTGATTTCGAGAACGGGTGCCCAGGAATCGTCGTCCAGCCCGTTGCCGTAGCCTCCGGCGGGCAGCCACCACAGACGGGCCGCCTGGCCAGCATGAACCATGGGCGTGGATGCCGGAACCGCCATGGCCTCCTCCTCAACCACACGTGGAGCAGGACCCATCGGCCATCCGGCATGCCCGCGTGCCCGTGCGGCACGCGAATCCGGCGGGATCCACCGCCGGGCGGACTAGCACCGCCACGTTCATTGTAGCGCCAGAGATCACGTCAGTCTGGGCTCGTCAGGCGCAGCCAGCCCTCGGCGAACAGCCAGCCGGCGACCACGTCGCACGGCCAGTGCACTCCCAGGCAGACGCGGCTCGCGCCGATTCCCGCCGCGGCCGCCAGCGTCGCGGCCTGCGCCGGAGCCCCGCGGACGCCAAGGGCACCCACGGTGGCGCCGACGGCAAGCACCGCGAGCGTCGTGTGCTTGGACGGCAGGCTGAACCCCTCGGGTTCGATCAGCCAGGCCTCGGCCGGCGGCCGCGGGCGGGCGATCACCCGCGACAGCCGCCGCCTGGTGAACGCGCCGCCCGCCACCACGGCGAAGGGCACCGCCGCCCGCCACCAGCCGCCCCGGCGGGCAGCGGACAGGCCGGCGAGCGTGAGCACGGGGTACACGACGCCCGGCTCGGCCAGGGCGCTGACCGCCCGCGCGACCTTGATCGATGTCGGGCCGCGGCGCGCGCGGACCGCCTCGAATGCCCGCCGGTCGGCACCGGCGAGCCGGCCGCGCTCCGCCGCGGCCGCCAGCATGATGACCGCACCGAACGCCGCCGCGGCCGCCGGCACCCGCCGGACGCTCACCGCGCTGACCTCGTCATCCTCGTCGGCATGAGCTACCGCCCGGCGACCGGCTGATCGCCGGCGTTGCCCGCCTCGGCGAGCTGGGCGAGCACATGGTGCAGCACGGCGGCCCGTTCGGACAGCTCGCGTTCCTTTTCCTCGGCGGTGGCCTGCGAGACATGGCGCAATCCCGCGGCCGCCGCAAGCGCCGACTGCATCCGGTCGGTGGCGTCAGCGTAGCGTTGCTGCACCGAGCGTGCGAGGGAGCGGGCCGCCTCGGACAGCCGGTACTGCAGGTCTCCCCGCGCCCGGCCGATCTGGCTTTCCACCAGGCCGGGGGTCTCGCGACGCAGATGCTCGCGTGCGCGGCGGCGGCCGGCCTCCCCGGGCAGGCTGCGGCGGATGGCGCCGGCGAGCAACTCGGTCTGGCCGATGTCTTCCGCGGTGGTAAAGAAGAAACGGCGATCCTCGGCGAGCCGGCCGGCCGGCGCTGGCACCGCCAGGTCGAGCCCGAGCAGCTCGGCGGCCGAATCGCGCAGCACGTCCAGTGCGGCCTGCAGGTCCGCGGTGAGCCTGACATCGGTGCGGGCCAGGCCGTCCTCGATGACCTGGCGCCGCTGCTCGCGCCAGGCTTCGGCCGCGGCGAGCGTCAGCGCTGCCAGCCGCTCGCGGCCTCGCCGTTCGATCTCGGCGGGCGAGGCGTCGCGAAGTTCGGTCTCGAGCACCTCGTCCAGCCGCCCCGCGACCTCACCGCCAAGGCGCGGGCCTGACGCTTCCGCGGCCTCGTTGAGCGCTGTCAGCAGCCGCCCGGACTCGGCGTTGACCACGGCCACCGCGTCCCGGCCGCGGACGACCACCTCCGTGAGCCGCTCGCCGAACCGGTCCACCTGGTCAGCGGCGTCACCCACGGCCAGCTCCGCGGCGCGGCGGGTCAGCGCTACCTCATCAAGCAGCGAGCGGGCGATTCGCTCCGCTCGCATGACGGCCGCCGAACGCAGGTCGCTCATCCGCCTGCTGGCCAGGTAGGCGGTGAAGTCGGCGGTGAACTCGTCGAACCCGGGATCGCCGCCGTTGAGCGCCGCGCGGGCCGACAGCGCGTACACCCGGCCGGGGTCGCGCCCGCCCTGACCGTCATGGCCGCCCGCCGCCGCGGCGAGCACCCGCCTGGTGAACTCGGTCGCCTCGGCCAGTCCGGCCGCGTCGAGATGGTCGGCCTTGTTCAGCACGGTGAACGTCGTCACCGACAGGCCGGTCACGGTCGCGTACAGGTCACGCTCGGCCGCCGACACGGGCGGGTCGGCGGCGAGCACGAACACCGCCGCGTCCATCGTCTGCAGCGCCTCGCGGGCCGCGGCGGTGTCCCACTCGTACACCGAACCGGTGCCAGGCGTGTCCACGAGCTCCACCCCGCCCGCCAGCAGCGGGGCGTCCAAGTGCACGGTCACGCTCGCGACGCGGCGCCTGTTGCCTGGGTTGCCCCGCTCGGTGACCAGCTCAGGCAATGCCGACAGCGGCTGCTTTTCCTCGTGCCCGTCACCGAACCGCACCTCGACGCGCGGGTCGTCGCCGTACCGCACGGTCGTGGCGACCGCGGTCAGCGGGGTCACCCCCGCGGGCAGCACCGCGCGGCCAAGGAGCGCGTTGATCAGCGTGCTCTTGCCCCGCTTGGCCTCTCCCGCGACGAGCACCCGCAGCCGCGCCGCGGCCAGCCGGTCCCGCAGCGCCGCGATCTGCTCCCGGTCCCGGTCCGTCCCCAGAGCGGCAAGCTGCTCCAGCGCGCCGTCTAGGGCGCCATCACCGTCCGACATCGATCCTCCTACCAGCGTAACTCGCGCATGGCAGGGACCGTTGGCGGCCGCGGCCGCTTACGCGCTGCCCGCCACCACAACCGATCGGGGTGCCGGGCCGCAACGGCGAGCCCCTCCGCCGTGCCGATTCAGCGCTATCGCCAGGATATCTGCCCGCGCGCCCGTCCAGACGGGCCTTACGGCCCTGCCGTGCCGTGCCCGGCCGGCGCACACTGCCATGTGGGGAAGGAGGCGGGGAAAGGAAAGACGGGAAAGATGGGAAAGACGGGAAAACCGAACGAGAATGGAGAACACGATGAGCTTCGATGTCACCGACCTGTCCGCGCTTGAGATCCTGGACTCCCGGGGACGGCCGACGCTCGCGGTGACGGTCCGGCTGGCCGACGGCACCACGGCCCGCGCCGGCGTCCCGTCGGGCGCGTCGACCGGGTCGCGGGAAGCGGTGGAACTCCGGGACGGCGACACGTCCCGGTACGCGGGCA
>JASHPP010000743.1 GCA_030038035.1 Trebonia sp. | reverse complement strand
CTCCTCGCGAAACAGCCGGACCAGGTGTCGCAGCTCATCGGGGGCTTCGCCCTGTTCGCGCCCGGCCTGGTCGGCTACGCGGTGATCACCAACGCCTCGCGGGTGATGTTCGCCGTGGGGCGGCTGAAGGTGGCGGCGGCGGGGCTGGTCGCCGGGCAGTTGCTGCAGATCGTGTTCTGCGTGCCGCTCGTCCTGCTCGTGCCTGCCCGCCTGGTTGTCGCCGTCCTCGCCCTGGGCAGCACGATCACCCAGGTGGTCGTGGCGGTCCCGATGGTGATCGCGACCCGGCGGATCCGCGGCAGGGCGGCCGTCCAGGGCGTCGGCCACGCGACACTGGTCGGCGTGGCCGCCGGGGTCGCGGGCGCCATCCTCGGCGTGGCCGTCACCCTGGTGCTGCCCGCGGGCCGGAGGCTGGCAGACGTCGGGTCGGGCGCGGCGGCGGCGATGATCGCCGTCGCGGCCTTCGGCGTGGTGGCCTACGCGCTGGACAGGGGAGACCTGAAGACGGTGGCCCAGCGGTTCCGCCGGCTGGCCAGGCTACGGCCGTGACCGGGTTGTCCCTGCGGCGGCGCGGCGCGCGGGAAGCGGGGATAATGGTGCGGTGCAAGAGCGCGAGGTCGCGGTCCGGCCCGTGGAGGAAAATGACCGGCCCACGGTCGAATGGCTGACGACCCAGCTGTGGGGCGCCCCTGAGGTCGTCGTGCACGATGGGGTTTTCTATCCGGCCGCCCTTCCCGGCTTCATCGCCGAGCGCGCCGGGCGCATCGCCGGACTTGTCACGTACGACGTGCGGCCCGGTGTCCTCGAGATCGTCACGATCAACGCTCTCGATCAGCACGCCGGAATCGGCACGATGCTTATCGAGGCCATTCGCGCCGAGGCTAAGCGCCGCGGCTGCCGCGAGATTGTGCTGACGACCACCAACGACAATATCGGCGCCCTCCGGTTCTACCAGCGGCGCGGATTCCGGCTGTCCGCGCTCCGGCCTGGTGCGGTGGACCGGTCACGGCTGCGCAAGCCCGAGATTCCGCGCATCGGCGATTACGGCATTCCGCTGCGTGACGAGATCGACTTGACCTGCATCGTTTAGATCGCGCGGGCGGGAATTTCACGCAGCGTATCGGCCCGTGTGCTGTTGCGACGTCCCCCGATACTGCTATACAAGGACTTACGACTGTCCGAGGGAGCACGATGCTGCCAAACGATAGGGTCCAGTCCACGGGTCGGGAAAGGCTCAACCTCGTCGAGCGCGTGCAGCGTGCGACGGACCGGATTCCCCTGCCGCAGAGGATTGTCCCGATTATCGGGGCCGTGGTGTTCCTTTGCCCTGTGCTCGCGCCGATCGCGGTGGCCGGCAAGGTGCGCACCAAGATGGCTTCCGCGTACGTGGCCATGCTCGCCGTCTGGATCATCTACGTGACCGCGCTGTACAGCCCGTCCGCGGCCGCGCAGCCGTCGTGGCCCGAGCGCTGGGCGCTGTACGCGCTGCCGGTCGTGATGGCGGTCGTCGCGCACCTCGGGCCGCTGCGCCGCTGGTACGTGCCGTGCCGGACCGTCGCGGTGACGCTGGCGTGGCCGGTGGTCTTCGTCGTGGCGCTGCTCAACCAGCTGCACGGGCTGCACATCGCCCCCGTCGTCGGCGTGATCGCCGCGTGGCTGCTCGCGGCGCTCGCGCTGGGCTGGCGGGCGGCCAAGGGCATGCAGGACGCCCGGATGTACCAGCTCACGGGCGGGGCACCGGGACTGCCGGGCGGGCCGGGCGGGCCGGGCGCCCCGGCCGGGCGCCCCGCCGGACGGCTGGGGCCCGGCCGGCAGGGACCGTCAGGCACCCTGCCGCGCGGCGGGCCGGGCGGCGCGGGTTACCCCGGCGGGCATTCTCCGCTGCACTACGGCGCCCGCGCGCAGGGCGTCGCCCAGGTGTACGCGGACCGCGCCGCGCGCGAGCAGCAGGCGGCCGCGCCGCAGCGGCCCAGGCCGCAGATCACCATCGACGACGCGATGGCCGAACTCGACGCGATGGTCGGGCTGGCGGCCGTCAAGGAGCAGGTGCGCTCGATCGCCGCGTCGATCGAGGCGGCGCGCCGCCGGGCGGCGGCCGGGTTCAGCAATGACAAGCCGATGCGGCATTTCGTGTTCCTCGGCCCGCCCGGCACGGGCAAGACCACGGTGGCGCGGGTGATCGGCAAGATCTTCTACGCCTTCGGCCTGCTCGACCTGCCCGACGTGGTGGAGGCGCAGCGGTCCGACCTGGTGGGCGAGTACCTCGGCGCGACGGCGATCAAGACCAACGAGCTGATCGATTCCGCGCTCGGCCGGGTGCTGTTCATCGACGAGGCCTACAGCCTGGTGAACGAGGGTGACGGGCAGAGCGACCGGTTCGGGGTCGAGGCCGTGCAGACCCTGCTCAAGCGGGCCGAGGACGACAGGGAGAACCTGATCATCGTCCTGGCCGGGTACGAGAAGCAGACCGAGTCGTTCCTCGCGTCCAACCCGGGACTGGCGTCCCGGTTCGCCACCCGGATCCGGTTTCCCTCGTACTCGCCCGCGGAGCTCCTCGCGCTGGCCGAGGCGCAGCTGCGCGGCAAGCACGAGGAGCTGGCGGCGGATGCGCGGCCGGTGCTGTGGCGGATGCTCGAGGAGGTCGGCCGCCGCCGGATCACCGACGAGCTCGGCAACGGCAGGTTCGTCCGCACCCTGCTTGAGAAGGCCGGCCAGGCCAGGGACGTGCGGGTGATGGGCGCCGGCGGCGACCCGGCGGCCGAGGACCTGATCACGATCGGCGGCGCGGACCTGGAGAAGGCGTTCGCGGAACTGACCTCGCGGCTGCGCGGCTACGAGGACACGCCCACGCTGGAGAGCGCGATCGCCGAACTCGACGAGCTTGTCGGGCTCGAGCCGGTCAAGCAGCAGGTGCGCGCGATCGCCGCGCAGCTTGGGGTGGCGCGGCTGCGTGATCGCCAGGGCCTGGCCAGCCAGCCGCCGGCCAGGCACTTCGTGTTCACCGGCCCGCCCGGCACGGGGAAGACCACGGTCGCCAGGATCCTGGGGCGGATCTTCGCCGCGCTCGGGCTGCTGGTGCGGCCTGAGGTCGTCGAGGCGCACCGCGCGGACCTGGTCGGCGAGCATCTGGGCTCAACCGCGATCAAGACGAACAAGCTGATCGATTCCGCGCTCGGCGGGGTGCTGTTCATCGACGAGGCGTACTCGCTGCACAACGTCGGCTACTCGGGCGGCGACGCGTTCGGCTCTGAGGCGGTGCAGACCCTGCTCAAGCGGGCCGAAGACGACCGGGAGCGGCTGGTGATCGTGCTTGCCGGGTACACGGCCGACATGGACAGGTTCCTGCGCAGCAACCCGGGCCTGGCGTCCCGGTTCAGCATCCGGGTGACGTTCCCCAGCTACACGGCCGCGGACCTGTCGCAGATCGCGGTGCTGCACGCCGAGCAGGCCGGCGACGTGTTCGAGCAGGCCGCGCAGCGGGTGCTCGACCAGATCTTCGCCCGCGCGGTCAGCTCCGGCCGGATCGACGAGCTCGGCAACGGCCGGTTCGCGCGGTCGCTGTTCGAGCGGGCATGCGCCTTCCGTGACGTGCGGGTTGTCCGCCTCGGGGAGGCGGCGACCGCCGCCGACCTGACCACGCTGACCGCGAACGACGTGCGGGAGGCCTTCGGGGAGCTGGCGGGCCAGGGCTCCGTCTGACCCGCGCCTGGCCGGGTTACGCTTACCCGGTGAGCGGCCGCTGGGACTTCTGGATCGACCGGGGCGGCACGTTCACCGACGTGGTGGCCCGGCGCCCCGACGGGTCCCTGGTGGCGCACAAGCTGCTGTCGGTCAGCCCCGCCTACCGGGACGCTGCCGTGGCCGGCATCCGCGACCTCCTCCGCGTGCCGCCAGGCGAGCCGGTCCCGGCGGACCGCATCGGCACGGTCCGGCT
>JASHPP010000742.1 GCA_030038035.1 Trebonia sp. | reverse complement strand
CGGAGGCAGCGGGGTCGGAGGCAGCGGGGTCGGAGGCAGCGGGGTCGGAGGCAGTGGCGCCGGGGGCAGCGGGGCCGGAAAGGGCGGGGCCGGAAAGGGCGGGGCCGGAGAGGGCGGCAGCGCAGCGGGCGGGCCGCCCGGCGCGCTGACCGTGCCGGGATTCCGGGTGGACGCGGTGGACGCCGTGGGGGCCGGCGACACGTTCGTCGGCGCGCTCGCGGTCGCGCTCGCGGCCGGGGTTCCCGCGCCCGACGCGATCCGGGCCGCTGCCGCGGCAGGCGCCGCGGCAGCGGCCCGGCCGGGTACCCAGTCAGGGATGCCGCGCCCTGCGGACATCCTCGCCATCACCGGCCACCGCTGGCCCGTCCCGGCTCCCTGAGCCCACGCGCAGCCAGGCCGACGAATGCCCCGCTCAGGACTAAAGTAAACAGAAAGTTAATTCAAGGTGAACATAATTACCGCCTAACAATGAATTTAGGCTTAAATAGATGGCGGACTCATCATGCCGGAGAGGAGCCGCCCTGTGACCCCTGGCCTGGCGGGTTTCGTGGCCTCAGGAGACGGCGCGCCGACGTGGGACGAGGTCATCGCGGACGTCCTCAGCGCGCTCGGGCAGGGCTTCACCGTGGTCCAGGACCATGGCGGCGCGCCAGGCAGCGGACGGCGCCGCACGTGGTTCGACACCTTCGACTGGCGGGTGTACCGCGCTGGGCTGATCCTGCAGTACACGGCCACCCGCCGCGGCGGCGAACTCCGCCTGACAAGCGCGACCCAGCCGGCCGCCGCGCCAGCCGCACTAGCCGCACCAGCCAGGCCAGCCGCACTAGCCGCACCGGCCGGGCCGGCCGGGCCGGCAAGCCCCACGGACGCCGGCGACATCGCACAGCCCGTGACGGGCTGGCAGCCCTCCCGCCCGCACATGGCAGCCGACCTGCCGGGCGGCCCCGTCGCGGACCGCGTCGCCGGCCTGGTCGCGCCGCGGGCGCTGCTGCCCATCGTGACCGTGTCGGGGACCGCCGCCGTGACCAGCCTGCTGAACGAGGACGGCAAGACCGTCGCCCGCGTGCTCATCGAGCGCCCCTTCGCGGTGTCCGGGCAGCGCGCCGCGCTGCCGCCGCGGCTGACGGTCCTGGAGGTGCGCGGCTATCCCGGCCAGGCCCGCCGCGCGGCCCGCATCATCGCCGGCACCGCCGGCGTAAGGCCCGCCACGGAAACCGTGTTCGGCGACGCGGTCCGCGCGATCGGCCGCCGCCCGGCAGACTACTCGGGCAAGGTGGACGCGCCGATCACCGCGGGAATGCCCGCCTCGCAGGCGGCGGCGCTGATCATGCTGCGGCTGCTTGACACCGTCGAGGCGAACCTGGCGGGCGTGCTCCACGACACCGACACCGAGTTCCTGCACGATTTGCGGGTGGCGGTCCGCCGCACCCGCAGCGCGCTGAAGCTGTTCGGCGGCGCGCTCACCGTGCAATCGCCCGGCCGGGCCAGGGGCCTGCCGCAGGAGGAGGTGGCGCGCTTCGCCGCCGAGTTCAAGTGGGTCGGCGACCTGACGACGCCGACCAGGGACCTGGACGTGCACCTGCTCGGCTTCGAGGAGACGGCGCACGCGCTCAAGGCGGCCAAGCCGGACGACCTCGAACCGTTCCGCGTGTACCTGCAGCAGCGCCGGGTGAAGGAGTACCGCGCGCTCGCCCGCGGGCTGCGCTCGCCGCGGTTCACCGTGCTCACCGGGGACTGGCGGGCGGCGCTGGCCAAAGTCAGGGACGCGAAGCGGAACGCCGGGGCAGGCGCCACGGCTCGTTCGGGACAACCGATGCGGCGAGCGGAGGAGACGGCGGGCGCGCTTGCCGCGGACCGGACCGGGCGCGCGTTCGCGAAGGTGGTCAAGCGCGGCGCGGCCATCACCCCGGCCTCGCCCCATGAGGCCCTGCATGACCTGCGCAAGCGCTGCAAGGAACTGCGGTACGCGCTGGAGTTCTTCGCCCCGCTGCACGATCCCGCCCGGTACGGGAAAGTCCTCGGCGACCTCAGGCGGCTGCAGGACTGCCTCGGCGAGTTCCAGGACGCCGAGGTGCAGATCGAGGAGATCCGGACGCTGGCGGCGGCGATGCTGGCCGGCAACGAGGCGCCCGCCGTGACGCTGCTCGCGATGGGCGAGGTCACGGCGGGGATCGCGGCGCGCCAGGCGGCGGCCCGCGCCGACTTCGAGCGGCGGTTCGCGGCGTTCGCCGGGCCGGACGGACGGCACCGGATGGCGGCGCTGCTGCGCGGCGGCGAGGAGAAGTAGATGCGGATATACGCCACCTACAACATCAAGGGCGGCGTGGGCAAGACGACCACGGTGGTCAACCTCGCCTACCTGGCGGCGACCGAGAGCAAGCTGCGCACCGTCTTGTGGGACCTGGACCCGCAGGGGGCGGCGAGCTTCATGTTCCGCGTGAAGCCGCGGGTCAAGGGCGGCGGGAAGGCGCTGATCCGCGGGTCGCGCACCCTGGACGAGGCGATCAAGGGCACCGATTTCGACAACCTCGACCTGATCCCCGCCGACTTCACCTACCGCCACCTGGACCTGCTGCTCGGCAGCGCCGGCCACGGCGGGGGGGCCGGCTCGGGATCGGCCGCGCCCGGCGGCAAGCCCGCCCGCAAGCTGGGCAAGCTGCTCGCCCCGCTGGCGGCCGAATACGACGCCGTGTTCCTCGACTGCCCGCCGAGCATCTCGCTGGTCTCGGAGAACGTGCTGCGCGCCGCCGACCTGGTCGTGGTCCCGCTGATCCCGACGACGCTGTCGGTGCGGACTCTGGACCAGCTGACCGAATTCGTCGCCGGCTTCAGCGGGCACCGCCCGGACGTGCTCGCGTTCTTCTCGATGGTTGACCGCCGTAAAAAGCTGCACAGGGAGATCACCGATAACATTTCCCCCGAACGATCCCAGCTTGCTGCCACCGCCATCCCCGCTCTGTCGCTGATCGAGAAGATGTCCGTGGAGCGTGCCCCGGTCACGGTGTTCGCCCCGCGCACTGCGGCCGCGCGCGCCTACCGGTCACTGTGGGCCGAGGTCCGCTCCCGCGGCGAGGAAGCGGAATCCGCGCCGGGAGCGGGGACAGCGAGCGCTGTCACTTCCAGGTGACGCTGCGGGCCGGGCGTGCTGCCGCTGGCGGTCAGTGCCGCTGGCGGTCAGGACCGGGGAACGGCGGGGTGGCTGCGCCGGGCCAGCGCGCGGATCCTGGCCACAAGCTCGGCGAAGGAGAACGGCTTGGCCAGGTAGTCGCCGGCGCCGCGGCCAACCCCGTCCACGAGGTCCCCGATCGTGCCTGCCGCGGTCAGCACGAGGATCCGCGCCCTGCCCGTCCCGGCAAGCTCGGCGCACACGTCGTCGCCGTGCACCCCGGGCAGGTCCCGGTCAAGCACGATCACGTCGTAGTCGCTGACCAGGACGCGCTCCAGGCCAGCGTCCCCGTCCAGGGCGGTGTCCACCGCCATCCCGTCCAGCCGCAGCCCGGCGGCGATGGCCTCGGCCAGCTCACCGTCGTCCTCGATCACGAGTACCCGCATGGCGTCTCCTGCTGGTGGTCGTTCCCAGTCATCGAACCGCCCGGGCCTGATAATCCGCTCGCGGGATGCTGGCAGGGTCCTGAGTGAATGGCCCATTCAGCCGCCCATAACCAGCTGAATGGGCCATTCATCAGCCGCCTCGCTAGCGGCCGCCGGACGTCGTGCCCGGCGTGAACGACACGCCGCGCACCACCTGGTCGTACCGCGCCGGGATGACGGTCTGGAAGGACTCGTTCGCCGGCAGCGTGGTGGCGTCGAGCCGGTCGGTGATCGACACCAGCTTGTTCGGGTCGGCGCCCTGGTCACCGCCGCCGCTGACGGTCGAGGTGACCGCCCAGATCGTGACCGTGCCGTTCGGGTTGACCCGGCCGGTGAGGTTGCGCAGGCCGTCGGTGGCCGGGGCCCACGGCAGCCCGGTCACCGGGTTGGTCCCGGTCGGGTACCCGGGGACTGTGTACGGCGTGCCGAGGTTCAGCCCGTCTTGCAGGGTGTAGGCGAGCTGCCACTCACCGGCCGAGGCGTTGAACACCCACTTTTGCAGGCCCGCCGTGGTGGACGCGGCGTCGGCGGTGTACGTGCCGTTGGCGTAGGTGTTGTCGCCCGAGCCCTCGTCGGCCACGTACAGCGTGGTCGGGTTCGCGAACCAGATCCCGAACGGGTAGTCGCTGGCGTCCGTCGCGTCCTTGGCGAGCGCGGTCGGGAAACCCTTCAGGACGCACATGTTGCTGGCCAGGCCGCTCGCGGCGGTGTAGGTGGACGCGATGCTGGTGGTTGGCAGCGTCGCGCCGGGCGCTGGCAGGCCGACGCCGTCCGGGCACGCGGTGCCCGTGGTGTCGAGGAAGTACACGGTGTTGACGCCGTTGCTGCCGCTGCCCTTGGTGTAGTAGAGCACGTTGTCGTAGATCGTCAGGCCGCGGAAGTTGTCGTCCTTGCCGACCTTGTCCGCCTTGTCGCCGAGCTCGGTGACGCTGAAGCTGCCGGCCGGGGCGGGCTGACCCGGGTCCTGCTGCGGCTCGGGCAGGTCGGACGGCGTGCTGATCTGCGCGCCCGCGCCGAGGACGATGCCCTCCGGCTGCGGGTTGCTGCCGTTGCCCGCGTTGCCCGCCGTGTAGATGTAGTACGTGCCGTCGACGTCGGCCTCGATCGCGGCCCGGCCGTTGTTGCCGCTGTAGGCGTTGGTCTCGGTGAACGTGAACCTCCCGTCCGCCGACAGCCGCGCGACCGCGCGGTAGTACGCGCCGGGAACCGGGTTGGTCGGGTCGATCACACCCGGGGTGTTCGCGTTCGAGACGTCAGTGACGTCCGGCGGCGCGACGTAGCCGATGAACGTCACGTACTTGCCGTCGGTGGACAGGTTGAGGGCGCCTTCGGACTTCGACGAGAAGCTGGTGCTCAGCTCGCTCGACGGAACGGGGATGACGTCCTGGGTCTGGCCGAAGGGGGTGATCTCCCGCAGGTAGAGCGGCGAGGTGACCCCGAAACTGCCGTCCACGGAGTCGTTGTTGAACACGTACGGGTAGTTGCCGTTGGCGATGGCGGTGCCGCACCCCGAGGTGCACCCAGGCGGCAGTATGGTCTGCCCCGCCACGATGTCCGGGTCGTTGACGTAGTAGCTCTCGCTGACGAGCAGGTCGCCGGGCACCAGGAGGTGGTCCTGGTAGACCGGCCGGCCGTGGCTCGTGGCTGGCGTGGCGCTTGCGCCAGCCGCCGCGGTGCCCGCGAGCACGGCCGCGGCGCTCAGCACGGTCAGGAACGCGGCGATGCCGGTTCTGCGACGCATGATCCCTCCTCGTGTCAGGACATCCCGGCACATCGAACCGGCGTCATCGGTCGGGCGGGGGTCGGCCGTCAGAACTGGAGGTGTCATTTGCGTGACTTATCGCCACTTATCGCTTCGGCCGCCTATCAGCCGGGTCGAGGGGTTTCGCCGCGCTCCCGGTCCCGCGACCCCCGGTCCCGCGACCCCCGGGCCGGCGGTCTCGCGAGCCCCGCCTGACGCGGTCCCGGCGCCGCGGAGTACGCGCGCGGATCGTGGGTAGCAGAGCGCGCGGCCGCGGTTACGCGCCTGACCACGACGACAGGGAAGTTGAGAAGCAACGTACAGGAAATAATGATTTTACATTCAATTTAAGCTGGATGGGTACGTTCCAACCTTCGCTATGCCGTGCAGCTGAAACTAAACAGAACAGGATCTCGTTAGACAACCATGACAGTCTGGGAATGGTTTGAGCGGCGCTCCTTTCATCACCGGGACTTTCACAGTCTCGCGCTATCGGGCGCCGGGGCGGAGCGACCCTCCGCGACCCTGATTTTCCCGGCCCGCAACGTGGCTGGCACCATCGGCGCGATCTTGTCCGTCGTCGCCGACCTGCGGGCGAGGACCGGGCTGCCCGACCAGGTCATCGTCGTGGACGCGGACTCGCCAGACGGCACGGCGGATATCGCCCGGGCGCACGGTGCCGAGGTCTACTCGGAGAACGAGCTCATGCGCCAGTACGGCCCCGCGCAGGGCAAGGGCGACGCGATGTGGCGGAGCCTGTCCGTGGCGCGCGGCGACATCGTCATGTTCGCCGACGCCGACACCACAGACTTCCGCGACCATTTCGTCTACGGGACGCTCGGGCCGCTGGTGGCGGACCCGGCGATCCAGTTCTGCAAGGCCGCGTACCGCCGGCCGTTCACCTCGGGTGAGAAGTCCGTGCCCGACGGCGGCGGGCGGGTCACCGAGCTGATGGCAAAGCCGCTGATCAACCTCTTCTACCCCGAGCTTGCCGGGTTCGCCCAGCCGCTGGCCGGCGAGTTCGCCGGCCGCCGGGAGCTGCTGAACGCGCTCCCGTTCTTCACCGGTTACGGCGTGGAGATCGGCATGATCATCGACGTGTTCACCGAGGTAGGCCTTGAGGGGATGGCGCAGGTCGACCTCGGCACCAGGCAGAACCGTCACCAGACGCTCGCCGACCTCACCCGAATGAGCTCGATCGTGCTGCGCACGGTGGCCATGCGGCAGGGCCTGGCCCCGCGCGAGCTGGCCGGGGACGAGCCGGGCCTGTGGGAGCTCCGCCAGCCGCAGACCTACCTGCATGCCGTGGCCACCGCGGACGGCCTGCGGCTTGACGAGCACCTCAACGAGCTGATAGAGCGGCCGCCGCTAGCGCGGCTGACCGGCGGCACCGCGCTGACCGCCCGCGCATGAGCACGGGTGACTGGCTCCTGCAATTCCGGTGAATTCCTTGCGGTGGGCGGCCCGCCGCCGCAAACACGGAATAGCCGCTTATGCGGCTATTCCGGATAATTAATTTGGTTTCCCCCCGCCCTGCGGGTGCCGTCGGCGGGCCGATTCGTTGTAACAACTGGCCCCGGGCAGCGTGGGACGCCGGCGCCGTCGGGCGGCCGCACGGCCCGCACGGCCCGCCATGATCGCGTCGGCCGCCGCGAGCGAGCGGTGCCGTGGCACCCTATTTGTTGGGCAGCGGGCATGCCGGACCCCCATGTCTGTGCCGCCGCATGAATGACTCATGCGGGAAAACTCGCATGATGTGTCCAGGAGGCGGAGCGCATGAATACAGAGTTCGACCACATCGTCGTGGGCGCCGGCTCGGCCGGCTGCGTGATCGCGCGGCGCCTGGTCGACGCCGGGCGGCGGGTGGCGCTGGTCGAGGCGGGCGGCCCTGACGACAACCCGGCGATCCACGACCCCGGCCTGGCGTGGCTGCTGTGGAACAGCCCGGAAGACTGGGCCTACAGCACCGAACCCCAGCAGCACTCACTCAAGACGACCGTCTTCTGGCCACGCGGCAAGGTGCTGGGCGGCTCAAGCTCGCTGAACGGCGCGATCTACGTGCGCGGCGCCAGGCAGGACTTCGACAACTGGGCGTACAACGGCGCGGCCGGCTGGTCGTACGCGGAGGTCCTCCCGTTCTTCAAGAAGTCCGAGGACTTCGAGGACGGCCCGTCGCAGTACCACGGCAGCGGCGGCCCGCTGCCGGTCGAGCGCATCCACGACCCGAACCCGGCCACCCTGGCCTGGATCGAGGCCTGCGCCGAATACGGGCTGCCGCTGAACGACGACTGCAACGGCGCGGACATCCTCGGCGCCGGGCTTCTCCAGCTCACGGTCAGGGACGGCCGCCGTGCCTCCGCCTGGGTCTCTTTCGTGCTGCCGGTGCTGGACAACCCGCTGCTCACGGTCATCACCGGTGCACACGTCGCCCGGCTGCTTTTCGACGGTACCGGTCGCGCCGTCGGCATCGGGCTCGCGGGGGCCGGCCGCCACCTCCTATCCAGAACGATGGCGGCCGACTCCCCGCCGTCAAGCACCTTCGCCGAGTGGCCGGCCACGCAGGTGCGCTGCTCCGGCGACGTGATCGTCTGCGGCGGCACGATCGGCTCGGCGCAGCTGCTCCTGCTGTCGGGCATCGGCCCGGCCGACGACCTGCGCGCGCTCGGCATCGACGTGACCGCCAGCCTGCCAGGCGTGGGCCAGAACCTGCACGACCACCTGCTGGCGGAGATCTTGTGGGAGTCGGCGCGCACGGTGCCGCCGGGCCAGGCCAACAACCTGGAGATGGCCTGGTTCACCAAGAGCGACCCGGGGATGGCGGCCCCTGACCTGCAGCCGTTCATGTCGCATTTCCCGATGCCCGTGGAGGGCTACCCCGCCCTCGACTACGGGGCCGGCTACGCGACCCTGGCGGGCGTCATCCGCCCGCTCAGCCGTGGCCGGCTGTGGCTGCGCTCCGCGGACCCGGCCGAAGCGCCGGCGCTCGACCCGCACTACCTGGAGGAGCCGGCTGACGTCAAGGCGCTGGTCACCGCCCTGAACCAGTGCCGTGAGATCGGCGCGGGCGACGCGATGAAGGACTGGCGGGCGCGGGAGATCGCGCCGGGACCCGACGCGCGCACCGACGCCGAGCTCGCCGAGTACGGCATGCGCACGCTGCTCAGCTACCACCACCAGGTCGGTACCTGCAAGATGGGCATCGACCGGATGGCCGTCACCACGCCGGACCTGCGCGTGCACGGCGTCGTGGGGCTGCGGGTCGCCGACGCGTCCGTCATGCCGGCGATCACCTCGGGCAACACGAACGCGGCGTCGATCATGATCGGCGAGCGCTGCGCCGCCTTCGTGCTGGGTTGACCCGGGGGGGCGACCCCCCGGAACCCCCCGGCTGCGCCTTGACGGCGCACGTGCCGCTGGGGTGCCCGCGGGTTGGCGGGTCAGGTCCGCTGCGCGCGGCTAGCCGCTGTAGGAGTCGGGTTTCAGGGGTGCCGGCAGCGGCGGCGGGTTCAGGAAGGCCGGCGGGGCGGCCAGGTCGAGGGCGGCCAGCGGCGAGACCGCCGCCGCGTCCCGGTGGGTCAGCGGCGGCAGGTTCCACTTCTCCTCGATGAGCTTGAGCACCGACGTGTGGTCGAGCACCTCGCTGAGCACGAAGTCGGGCCGCGCGTAGGGCGAGACGATCACGGCGGGAACCCGGAACCCGTACCGGTCGTACGTCGCGGGTCCCGCGTCCGCGTTCTCCAGGTTCGCCATCGACTTGCGCAGCAGCGGCTTGAGCACCACGCGCAGCCATGCCGGCAGGTCGAGCTGCCAGTTGTGCGCGGGCACGTCGTCCGGCGGCACCGCGTCAGGCGGCGGCACGTGGTCGTAGTACCCGCCGTGCTCGTCGTAGATCCACAGCAGCAGCGTCGACTCCCACGCCGGGCCGTGCAGCACCGCGTTGACCACCGCGGCGGCGAACGACTCGCCGTGGCTGATGTCCTGGGGGTTCTCCTCCGAGTACGCACCGAAGTCCGGGTCCACGATCGATACGGCCGGCAGCGTGCCCGCCGCGGCGTTGGCGAAGAACCGCTGGGTCGTCCCCAGGTGCCGGACGCAGCGGGCCATCCCCAGCGGGTACAGGTCCGCGGTGAACGACTTGTTGCCGCGTTCGGCGTTGAGCACGCCGGGCAGCCATCGCCCGAGCCGGGCCAGCCGGCGCAGCGCGACCAGCCCGGGCGTGCCGAGCGCCCGCTTGATCAGGACCTTGGCCGGGTTCACGTTGTGGTAGTTCACCCAGGGGATGTCGTGTGTGGTGAGCTGGTCGAAGATCGTGCCCGCCTTCGGGTAGTCGACCAGGTCCCACGGCAGGTCGTCGATCAGGCCGTCCGCGGTCCCCGCGATCAGGAAGCGCCGGTTCGGGAACGTCGGGCCAAGGCAGGAGCAGAACCAGCGGTCGGCGAGCGGGAACGTGCGGGCCAGCCCGTAGTAGAACGGCAGGTCCGCCTCGGTCCAGTACCCCATCGGCACGCCAGGGTCCCCGCCTGGGACGGTCTGCCGCACGCCGCTCGCGAACCCGGCGCAGGTGCCTGCGTCGTAGGAGAGGTGGCTGGCGTGCCAGCTCTGCGTGGGGTTGCCGTCGACCTGCGCGGTCGAGGGGAAGTGGTGGGCGGGAAACCGCTGGCCGTCGGGGAGGACGTTGACGGCCAGCGGGGTGCCGTCGGGTGCCAGCGGCAGGCCCTCGCCCCGCCCCGTGAGCATGCCCAGGTAATTGTCGTAGGAGTGGTTTTCCATCATCAGCACGACGATGTGCTTGATTTGCGGGATGAGGTCGCTCCCGGCGGGCATGTCGGGCCGCGGCCGCTCGCCCGGGCCGGGGCGCAGCCCCCTGCGCGCTATTTCCCTTTTCTCCAGCCGCTCCCACATGTGCCCTGCCTCCTTCGTATTTGGGCCGAATCATGCCATCTGGCGGGCCGCGGGCGAGAGCGAATGGGGATCGGGATCAGATGTTGCGCAGAGCAGCGGCCGGAAGTTGATGGTCGGCTGGCCGTTGGACACGATGTTGGATTGACCGGGGGGACGGGGGTAAGCCGCGGGCGAGGCGCCGTCTTGGCAACCGTTACGGTTCGCCGGCTCGTCCGGTGTGGTCCCGATCGTTAGTCTCTGTAAGGAAAAAGCGGGCACCAGCGGAGCGGCGGCGCGGCGGATGGCAGTGCTGACCACGGGACGGCTACCGCTGCGGCTGACGCCGCTGGTGGGCCGGGACGCGGAACTGGGCGAGGTGACGAGCGCACTCGCCGGCTTCCGGCTGCTCACGCTCACGGGCCCGGGCGGCACCGGGAAGACGCGGCTGGCGCTCGCGGCCGCCGCCTCCCTGGCCAGGGACATGGAGGTCGCCTGGGTCGAGCTGGCACCGGTCGACGACCCGGACATCGTCGCCCCCGCGGTCGCCGGCCGGCTGGGCGTCCCAGAGACCCCCGGCCAGGACGCCGCGCGCGCGATCGCCGCGCACGTCGCCGCCGAGTTCGCGGGCCGGCCGGTGCTGGTCGTGCTCGACAACTGCGAGCACCTGGCCGGCGCGGTCGCGGCGCTGGCCGAGCAGCTGCTGGCCGAGTGCCCGGCGCTGTCCGTGCTCGCCACCAGCCGGGAACCGCTCGGCGTCGAAGGGGAACGGTCCTGGCCGGTGCCGCCCCTGGACGGCGCTGACGCGGTGCGGCTATTCGAGGACCGGGCCCGGCTTGTCGCGCCACATTTCGGGGTCACCGACGCCAACCGGGGCGCGGTGGCCGAGGTGTGCGCCAAGCTCGACGGACTGCCGCTCGCGATCGAGCTCGCCGCCGCCAGGATGCGCATCCTGTCGGTGCGCCAGCTCACCGAGCGGCTTGACAACGTGTTCGGCGTGCTCACCGGCGGCGCGCGGTCCGCCCCGGCCAGGCACCAGGCGCTGCGTGCCACACTCGACTGGAGCCACGACC
>JASHPP010000741.1 GCA_030038035.1 Trebonia sp. | reverse complement strand
TCGCCGTCATGCTGCTCAGCCCGCAGGTGGGTGACGCCATGCAGCGGGTCGGCGCGGCGGTCCGGTTCCGGACGTCCCTGACCGCCCGCGAGCGGGAGGTCGCCGTCCTCGCGGTGGCCGCCGGGGCGCGGTGCGACTTCGAGTGGCTGGCGCACGAGCCCGCCGCGCGCACCGCGGGCATCACCGCGCCGCAGGTTTCCGCCATCAGGGACGGCCGCGTGCCCGGCGGGCTGAGCGAGACCGAGACCATCGCCTGCCGGCTGGCCCGGGCGCTGGTCCGCGACCGGTCGCTGTCCGATGACGACTACGCCGCGGGGCTGGCGCTGCTCGGCCGGGCCAGGCTCGCCGAGCTGACCTGGCTGGCCGGCTACTACTGCGCGCTGGCGCTGGCCCTGGCCGTCTTCCGGCCGGAGCTGCCTGAGTCTTTCCGCGTCGCCCACGACGGGTCAGGCCCTAGCCAGCGGTGACCCGGGGCAGCTGAGAGACGGCGGGGTCCGTTCGGGATAGTGATTGTCCTGTCGTCCCCGCGGCGGTGTGCGCGGACCTGGCGCGGGCGGGCAGGAAGGCCAGCGCGACCACAGCGGCGGCGGCCGTGGCGCCCGCCGCGACGAACGACCCCGCGTGCAGGCCGGTCATGAACGCCTGCCGGACCGATTCCGCCGCCGCGGCCTGCACGGCGGGCGGGAAGTGCGCGGCGGTCTCCAGGCCGGCGACGACCGACTGGCCGGCCTCGCTGGCGACGCTGGACGGGGCGCCCAGCCCGGTCAGGGCGGTGAGCACATGGCTGCCGTAGGCGGAGTTCAGCACCGAGCCGAGGATCGCGACGCCGAGCGTGCCGCCGACTTCCCTGGTGGTGTCGTTGACGGCCGAGCCTGCCCCGGCCTTGGCCGGCGGCAGCGCGCCCATGATCGCGTCGGTGGCCGGGCCCGTGGTGAACGCCAGGCCCATCGCCATCAGCGTCATCGCCACGATGATCTTGCCCCAGTAGGAGGCGTCCTGCGCCGTGGTGGCCGCGACGAGCAGGCCGGCGCTCATCAGCGCCAGGCCGCAGGCGACGACGATCTTGGTGCCGGCCCGCTTCATCGCCAGCATCGCGACCGGCGAGAAGGCCGCGGTGACGATCGCGAACGGCAGCGTCGCCACCCCGGCGCGCAGCGGGTCGTAGCCGCGCACGACCTGGAAGTACTGGGTGATCAGGAAGATGAAGCCGAACAGCCCGAAGAACGCCAGCGCGATCGCCCCGCTCGCCGCGCTGAACCGCGGGTTGCGGAAGAGCCGGACGTCGAGCATCGGGTCCGGGCGGCGGGCCTGCCGCCAGGTGAACACGGACAGGATCGCGACCGAGCCGAGCACGCCGCCGATCGTCGTCGCCGACCCCCAGCCGTGCCGCGGTCCCTCGATGATCGACCAGGTCAGCAGCGTGATCCCGGCGACCGACAAGAGCGCGCCGAGTGGGTCGAAGCGGCCGGCCTTCGGGTCGCGGGACTCGGGAAGCAGCAGCCGGCCGGCGATCAGCGCGACGACCGCGACCGGGACGCTGACGTAGAACACCGAGCTCCAGTTGAAGTGCCGCAGCAGCACGCCGCCGCACACCGGCCCGATCGCGACCGCCAGGCCCGAGACGCCGGACCAGACGCCGATGGCCATCGCGCGCTGGCGTGGCACCGTGAAGACGTTGTTGAGGATGGCGAGCGTGGCCGGGTAGACCAGCGCGGCGGCCGCGCCCATCGCCGCGCGGGCCGCGATGAGCTCGCCGCTGCCGCGGGACAGGGCCGCGGCGACAGAGAAGAGCGCGAACAGCACGAGGCCGGCCTGCAGGAAGCGCCGCCGCCCGAGGCGGTCGCC
This sequence comes from Trebonia sp., assembly GCA_030038035.1. Next base: position 1,508 of record JASHPP010000741.1, on the reverse strand, counting down.
GAGGTTGCCGCCGACGAGCAGCAGTCCGGCGAACGCGAGCGTGTAGCCGTCGACCACCCATTGCAGCGCGACGGTCGAGGCGGACAGGTCACGGCTGATCGTCGGCAGCGCGACGTTGACGATCGTGTTGTCCACCACGACGAGCAGGACGCTGAGGCAGAGCACCGCCAGGATCCACCACCGGCGGTCGTTGCGGGTTTCCATCGGGACTCCCTCTGAGTAGGACGGTGTTCCATACGAATAGCATCTCGTACTATTACTATGTAACAATGTTCTATAATCTGTCAAGGGGTCCGGCGAGCGGTCCGGGTAGGAGAAGATGTTCAGCATGAGTGAAGCGAGCGCGGCCGGCCGGCGGTCCCGGACGCCGAGCGCCGAAGTCGAGCGGGAGCTGCTCACCGCGGCCGAGGCCGTCCTGGTCAGGGACGGGCCGGGCGGGCTGACCGTCCGCGCCGTCGCGGCCGAGGCGGGGATCGCGCCGATGAGCGTCTACAACCGGCTCGGCGGCAAGGACGGCCTGGTCGACGCCCTGCTGGTCAGGGGATTCGACCGGCTGCGCGCCACGGTCGAGGCCGGGCGCGAGCCGGACCTGCTCGCCCGGCTCTTGAACTGCGGCCTGCGGTACCGGGAGTTCGCGCTCGCCAATCCGCACTTTTACGCGATCATGTTCGAGGACACCCTCCTGCATGACAAGCACTCCTCGGCTGAAGTCGAGGAGCACGCGCGGGCCTCGTTCGCCGCCGTGGTCCGCCTGGTGGAACTGGCATCGGCCGCCGGGGTGATCTCGGTGCCCGATCCGCTCGAGGGGGCCCAGCAGATCTGGATGGCCGTGCACGGCGCCGTCTCGCTCGAGCTGAAGGGCCTGGTGCTCACCCCCGACCCGGCGGCCACCTACCGCGCGTACCTCGAAACGCTCATCCGCGGCCTGGCGTCGCCCTAGCCACCGCGGCGGCTAGGGCGCGTAGCGCGGCAGGCTGATCGTGTAAAGCTCAGCGCCGGTGATGCTGCTCAGCGGCTGCGTCGGCGCGCCGACAGGGAGCCACAGGCAGCTCCCCGGCGGGTACTGCGTTCCGCCGTGCGAAACGGTGCCGCTGAGCACGTAGCGGATCTGCGGCGCCGCGAGCTTCCTGGCGTCGACGTGCGCTCCCGGCGCGATGCGGACCAGCGTGACGGACGTCTGGTGCTCGGTGAAGCAGCCGAGCGGCTTGACGTCGATGCCCGGGTGGCGCTGGTCGGCCACCCACTCATAGACCTGCGACCGCATGACCACCACGTCGCCGTAGCGCGGCTGCGCGTAGACGAGCTTGCAGCCGGTGTGGGCTTCCCAGAGCGCCTCGTACCCGTCCTGGTCGACGGGGCTCCCGTCGAGGGCGGGCCCCTTGTACCGGCCGCCCTCGAACGTCCCGCCCGCGGCCCGCAGCTTCTCGCGCGCGGCCGCGAGCTCGCCTGGGGTCGGGTAGTACAGCCCGCCCGCGCCGGTGAACTGCAGCACGAGCACGGTGGCCTCG
>JASHPP010000740.1 GCA_030038035.1 Trebonia sp. | reverse complement strand
CCAGGTCAGGATCCTGCTGAGCGCCCCGGTGAGCGCCCGCGGGCCGTCGGCCGCGGCCAGGTCCGCGGCGAGCGGCTCAAGTTCTGGCACCGCGAGCGCGCGAAGGAGCGCCGCGGCGTCCGCCGCGGGCCGCAGGCCGGCCAGCACCTCGAACCTGGTGAGCGCGCAGAGAATCTCCGGCTTCGGCCAGTCGTCGGCGTAGTTGCGCGCCTTGTCGCCTGGCGGCAGGCCGCGTTCGTTTTCCGCGCGGAAGCCGATCCCGGCCTGTTCCCGTGAGGGGTGCACCTGGATCGACAGCGCTTTCTCCGGCGCCACAACCTTCAGCAGGAACGGCAGCCGCCCGCCGAACCGCCTGGCGCATTCCGCGCCGAGCTCGCGGCCGGGGTCGGCGGCGATCACGGCGTCCAGCGTGGTGCGGTGGCCCGCCCGGTCGACCACGGACGGCGCGGACGGGTGCGCGCCCATCCACAGCTCGGCCTCTGGCTGGTCCGTGGGGGCCGGCCGGCCCTGGAGTCCGGCGATCGCGGTGTGCGACCCCCACGCGTAGGGCTGCACCACGGGCTCGAGAAGGTCCACCCGCGCATGCTAGCGCGCCCACGGCGCGGCGAGCGTCCGCTCGCTCGTGTGCACGTCACCTGGTCAGGTGATGGATGATGTGCGGGTGAGCCGTGTGGCGGGGCGCCGCAGGCTGCCTCGGAACTCCGGCGGCTGTCCGATAGACGGTCTCACATAGTGGGACACCATCGGTCACCTAGGATACGAAACGCATGGCTTACTGTCCGTTTTATCCCAGTTCATGGAAGCGGGATGTATCCTATGTCTTCCGCCCGGCCGCACTACGCCAATACGGCGCCGGGTTTCCGCGCGCACCTGGGTGGTATGTCCTGGAAAGCCGTTCACTTCCGGGGTTAGGGGGATGCGTGAAAGGAGACCGCGTGGAGATCGTGGTCGACACCGGCGAGGGGACCCGGACTTACGAGGTGGCGGCCACCCGGGCCGGCAGGCGCGTGGAGGTGCGCACCGGCCGGGGCGTCGTCGAGGTGAGCGAGCTCACCAGGACCGGGACGGCGGTGCGCACCGCACGGTTCATGGCCAGCCGCGTGGTCGCCCTGGTGGAGCACCCGGCGGATACCAGCGCGGCAGGTTAGGCGCGGCGCCCCACTCAGTACGACGGGAGGCTCGGGTCCACCTGGCTGACCCAGGCCAGTACGCCGCCGCCCACGTGCACCGCGTCTGAGAAGCCCGCGTTCTTCACGACCGCCAGGCACTCGGCGCTGCGCGCCCCGCTCTTGCAGTGCAGGACGATGCGCCTGTCCTGCGGCAGCTTCTCAAGCGCCGCGCCGGACAGGAACTGGCCCTTGGGGATCAGCGTCGCGCCGGGGATCGAGACGATCTCGTACTCGTTCGGCTCGCGCACGTCGATCAGGAAGATGGCCTCGCCCCGGTCGAGCATGCCCGCCAGGTCCGTCGCGGTGATCGTCGAGCCGGCGGCCGCTTCCGCCGCCTCATCGGAGACCGCGCCGCAGAACGCGTCGTAGTCGATCAGCGCGGTGACCGTCGGGTTCTTGCCGCAGACGGCGCACTCGGGGTCCTTGTTGACCCGGACCGTGCGGTACGACATCTCGAGCGCGTCGTAGATCATCAGCCGTCCGGCCAGCGGGTCGCCGATCCCGGTGATCAGCTTGATCGCCTCGTTCACCTGGATCGAGCCGACCGACGCGCACAGCACGCCGAGCACGCCGCCCTCGGCGCAGGACGGGACCATGCCGGGCGGCGGTGGCTCGGGGTACAGGCAGCGGTAGCACGGCCCGTAGTCGGCCCAGAACACGCTCGCCTGACCGTCGAACCGGTAGATCGAGCCCCACACGTAAGGCTTGTGCAGCAGCACGCAGGCGTCGTTGACCAGGTAGCGGGTCGCGAAGTTGTCCGTTCCGTCCACGATCAGGTCATAGCCGCCGAAGATCTCCATCACGTTGGAGGAGTCAAGCCGCTCGGTGTGCAGGACCACCGTCACGTACGGGTTGATCTCCGCGATCGATTCCTTCGCCGACTGCGCCTTCGGCTTGCCTACGTCAGAGACGCCGTGGATGATCTGCCGCTGCAGGTTCGACTCGTCGACCGCGTCAAAGTCCACGATGCCGAGCGTCCCTACGCCGGCCGCGGCGAGATAGAGCAGCGCCGGCGAGCCGAGGCCGCCAGCGCCAACGACAAGCACCTTCGCGTTCTTCAGGCGCTTTTGCCCGGTCATGCCGACGTCGGGGATGATCAGGTGGCGCGAGTAGCGCCGGACCTCGTCGACCGACAGTTCCGCGGCCGGTTCTACCAGCGGTGGCAGCGACACTGTGCAAACTCCAGTCAGGTTGAGTGGACTTCGTTAGGCGTCAACCGGGGCGCGGCACCCGGCATTCCCCGGCCCCGTTCGAGCGCTCGTGCGCGCTCTACCAGCTCACGGAAGCGCGCCGCGACGAGCGCCGGATGCTCCAGCTGCGCCACGTGCCCGGTCCGCGGCAGCACGATCACGCGGACGTCCCTGAACGCGCGCGCGGCCCGGCTGGCCATCCGCACGTTCACCAGCTGGTCGTCCCTGCCGTAGATGGCGAGCACGGGAACCTGGACCCGCCCGGCCAGCCGCCACAGCGCGGCCGGCCCGGGACGCAGGTACTCGGTCACGATCGCCCGCGCGGCGCCGATCAGGACGGCTCCGGCGTAGCCCAGCTCGTCCCTGCGCCGCACCTCGGCGACCTCGGCGGCGAACCGGTCCGGATGGACGGACCGGGGATCGTAGAAGCAGGCGGCGATGACGCCGGCCACCCGCTGCTCGGGTGAGGGGTTGCCGTGCCGGATCAGCGCCTCGCCCAGCTTCGGCACCGCGAGCAGCGGAAACTCCAACTGCGTGACGGTCGGGCGCAAGAGCGGGTCGGGCAGCGCCGGCGAGATCAGCGTTAGCGTCCGGACGAGGTCCGGGCGGGTTGCGGCCAGCCTGACCGCGACCGCGCCGCCCATCGAGTTGCCGACCAGGTGGACGGGGCCGCCGTTGTCCTGCTCGATGAGGGCGGCCACGGTCCTGGCCAGGGCGGGGATCGAGTACCCGCGGCGCTCCTTCGGCGGCGGCGAGTGGCCCGACCCCGGCAGGTCGATCGCCTGGCATGCGAACTCAGGCGCGAGCTCGGCCATGAAGTCGGTCCAGTTGGTCGCCGCGCCCGCCATCCCGTGCACGCACAGCACGAGGTCGTTGTCACTATCCCGAACGGGCCCGGGCGTCTGCACGACGTAAACCTGCTCGCCGCTCGCGAGGGAGACCAGCCGGCCGGGCCAGTCCGGGATGGGCTGGGTCACGCCGTCGCCTTCCGGCGGGAAGCGGCCGGCTTGGCCGCGGCCGGCTTGGCGGCGGCCGCCGCCGCCCGGTTCGCCTTCGCCGCCTCGACGCTCGCGCGCAGCGTCTCGGTGAGGTCGGCAGGCCCGGCGGGCTTGTCAGGCGAGACGACCGCACCGGGCGGGCGGACCATCTCGTTGCCCTCGATCTTGGCCTGGACCAGCGCCTCGAGCGCTTCCCGGTAGGCGTCCTTGTAGGCGGACGGGTCGAAGTCCTCGGTCATCGTGTCGACCAGCGAGGCGGCCATCTTGAGCTCCTGCGACCGCACATCGATGTTGTCCTCGAGGAACCCGAAGTCCGGGGTCCGCACCTCATCCGGCCACAGCAGGGTCTCGAGCACCAGCACGCCATCCCGCACCCGCAGCGCGGCAAGAGCCTCGCGCTGCCTGATGGCGACCTTGGCCACGGCGACGCGGCCTGACCTTTCGAGCGCGTCGCGGAACAGGACGTAGGCGCGGACCCCGGCGGGTTCGGGTTCCAGGTAGTAGGCCTTGTTCGCGAGGATGGGGTCGAGCTGGCCGGCCGGGCTGAATTGCAGCACCTCGATCCGGTGCGCGGTGGCCAGCGGCAGGTCCTTCAGGTCGTCCTCGGTGAGCACGACGACATCGCCCGTGGGGAGCTCGTAGCCCTTGGCCACGTCGGAGTACGGTACCTCCTGACCGTCCACCGAGCACACCCGCCGGAACTGTATCCGCCCGCCGTCCTCCCGGTGCACCTGCCGGAACGCGATGTCGCGCTGCTCGGTCGCGGCGTAGAGCTTGACCGGGATCACGACCAAGCCGAACGAGATCGCTCCTGCCCAGATGCTGCGCATGCTCTTCACCTACCCACCTTGCGCGCGCGCTGATACATCCAATGTCGTCCGGTTACCGCTATTCGGCAAATGCGCTCGAGTGTGACTTTTACCGACAAGTCCGCCGGACGATCCCAGGCCTGACCTGAGATGATGATGACCGGGGAGGAGAAGGTGGGCATGGTCGATGTAGTCGTGCTCGGCGGGGGAGTCGCAGGGGAACGGATAGCCACGGAGGCTGTCCGCGGCGGCAAGTCGGTGGCGCTCGTGGAGGCAGGCCTGGTCGGCGGGGAATCGCCCTACCTGGCGTGCATCCCCTCCAACTCGCTGCTCCGCTCCGCACGCAGCGGTGAGACCTGGGAAAATGCCGTCGCCCGCCGGGACGCGCTGACCGCGTGGCTGGACGACTCCGTCCCCGCGAGCCGGCTCGCCGCCGCCGGGGTGCGCCTGGTCCGCGGCACCGGCCGGGTCACCGCGCCGGGCGTCGTCACGGTCACCCCGCCTGGCGGCGCGCCGGACGCGGGCGGCGCCGCCGGGGTGAGCCTGGAGTACCGCGACCTGGTGATCGCGACGGGGAGCGAGCCGGTGGCGCCGCCGATCGACGGCCTTGCCGACGTCGCGGCGTGGACGACCGCGGCCGCGCTCACCTGCCCTGACCTGCCCCGCCGCCTGATCATCCTCGGCGGTGGGCCCGCCGGATGCGAGCTCGCGCAGGTCTACGCGACGTTCGGTTCCGCGGTGACGCTGGTGGAAGCACAGGACAGGCTGCTCCCGGCCGAGCCTGCCTTCGCCGGCGAGCTGCTCGGCGGCGTGCTGCGCCGGGCCGGCGTGGAGCTGCGGCTCGGATCGGCCGCCACGAAAGCCGAGCGGCACGCCGATGGGCTGGCCCTCGCGCTCGCCGACGGGACCAGGCTGGAGGCCGACCGGCTGCTGCTTGCCAGCGGGCGGCGGCCGCGGCTGACCGGCCTCGGCCTTGACGTGCTTGGCATCCCTGTGGCGCCGGGCATGCCGCTGCCGGTGGACGGGGCCTGCCGGGTCGCGGCAGGGGTATGGGCGGCCGGGGACGCCACCGGCTCCGGCCACACCCACGTGGCCAGGTACCAGGCGGGCATCGTGGCCGCCAACATCCTCGGCGAGCCCCGCCTCGCGGACTACCGCGCGATCCCGCGCACCGTCTACACCGATCCGTCGGTGTTCGCGGTCGGCATGACGCCCGCGACGGCCGCGGCGGCCGGAACGGC
>JASHPP010000739.1 GCA_030038035.1 Trebonia sp. | reverse complement strand
GGCCGGTCCCGGCTGCTCGCCGAGGACCTGCCGGGCCTGGCGGCCGTGGGCAAGTCGGTCCCGCAGCAGGCCCTCGTCCGCGGCCTGATCGCCGCGCTCCTCGCCGACGGCGGTGACCTGCGGTTCGAGGTCACCGATGTGGCGCTGCGCGACCTGGACAGCGACCGGCCCGCGGTCACCTACACAGGCCAGGACGGGCGGGCGCATGAGATCAGCTGCGACTTCGTCGCGGGCTGTGACGGGGACCGGGGCGTCAGCGCGGCGAGCGTCCCGGCGGACGCGCTTACCGTGCACTCCTATGACTACGGCATCTGGTGGCTGACTGTCCTCGCGGACGCGCCCGCGCCCAAGCACGCGCTGATGGCCGTCGGCGAGCGCGGGTACGCGGCCCAGTTCGCCCGCGGGCCGAACGCCAGCCGCTTCTACCTGCACTGCGCCGAGAGGGACACCGTCGCGGACTGGCCGCATGAGCGGATCTGGGCCGAACTGAAGTCCCGCCTGCACCAGCCGGACCTGCCGGCCGGCCCGATCACGGCGACCGAGGTCTTCCCGCTCCGCAGCCTGATCCGCGAGCCGATGAGCCATGGCCGGCTGTTCCTGCTCGGCGACTCCGCGCACATCATCCCGCCGATGGGCGCCAAGGGAATGAACCTCGCCCTGTTCGACGCGGAGGTCTTCGCGTCCGCTGTCCAGGACTTCACGGCCAGCGGTGACGAGTCCGGGCTGCGGGCCTATTCCGCCACCTGCCTGGAGCGGACCTGGCGGTACCAGGAGTACTCCAACTGGCTGGCCGAGATGATGCACGGTGCCTCGGGGTTCCCTGTCGGGGGCGGCTCGTTCAGGGAGCGGATCATGCGTGCCCGGCTGGAGCGGTTGCTGTCGTCGGAGACGGCTGCGCGCTACTACGCGGAGATGTTCACCGGCCTCGGCTGATTCCCGTCGGCCGCCCGCCGGGCCTCAGAACCCGGGGAACACCGCCCGCAGCCCGGGCAGGCTCACGCCCGATGCCCGTACCTCGCCGGGCGCCACCACGGACTCGTCCAGCCGCCCGTAGACCAGGCGCAGCAGCGCCTCCGCCGTCAGGTCCAGGGAACCGGCCGTCGCGGCGTCGCCTGGTCCGGGCGTCAGGGTGACGCCGCCGGTGTCGAGCGTGTAGGTCCCCGCCGGGTCCGTGGTGGTGACGGCGATCACCGCCGGGTCGGCGCCCTTCTTGCCCAGCCACGGCATCATCTGCGGCAGCCCGGGGAGCAGCAGCTCGACCGCCTCGTGGGAGACCCGCGCGGCCGGGTCGAGGGCCACGGCGACGTCCCAGGTGTGCACGGCGTGCTCGGAAAGGCGCATCCGCAGCAGCCCGGCCAGGTCCATCGTCATGCCGAACATGGGCACCCGGAACGCCGCGATCTCCTCCGCGCTGAGCGCCTCGACGCGAGTGACCAGGGACTCGTTGGCGTCGATGCTCTCGGCCGCCTGATCGTCGGGCGACCGCTCGTTCCACACGTCCCAGATCGCCCGGAAGTCGTCCGCCGACGGAGGCTCGCCGCCGGTCAGGCCGGCGTGCAGGTTCAGCTGGAAGATCTCCGCGCCGCTGCCCAGGTGGGACAGCACCTGCGCGATCGACCAGTCCGTGTCGTAGGACTGCTTGCGCAGGCCAGCGGAGTCCAGGGAGGCGACGATGCCGACGAGCCGGTCGTGTGAGGCGCGGACGGCGCGCACCCAGGGACCGGGATCGGTTACAGAATCCACGCCATGATCCTAATGACTGCGCTGCGCCCAGCGCGCGCAGGTCGTCGGCGTTAGAGTGCTGGGTCATGGGACTCAGTGCGGTCGCCAGATCCGCAGCCCAGTCCTTCGATCGCACCGCCGCCGATTACGACCGGCTGGGCGACCTCAGCCAGAACGACGGTATCAGGAACTGGCTGGTGAACGTGCTCCCTCCCTCCCTCCCTCCCTCCCTCCCTCCCTCCGGCGGGCAGGCGCTGGACCGACGTTGTGCTCGTCGATGCCGGTGATCGCATCGCCGAGGTCGGCGGTCGACTGCCCGGCGAGGCTGGCAGCGAGTCGTAGCATCCGCTTCTCGCTGGCCGAGCTGGGGAACTCGCCAGCGTCCCGGGTGGTGATGGCGGCTTCCCAGTCGAGTGCCCACAGCGCGGTGAGCATGCCGTGAGAGTACACACCGCTGGTGCCGGACCGCCCGGCGAGCAGACGGGGCAGCCGGTCGGGATTACGCTGCCGGGCAGCGTGTCCGGCGGCCGACTGGCTCGCTACTGCCTACAATGAGGGTTATGGCCGCTGCTGATGTTGAGAAGTTCCGGGTGGTCTTCGACATGTGTGATGTCGGGGTGCGGATGTACCGGCAGCGGATGCGGCGGGAGAACCCGTTTGCTTCGGATGAAGAGATCGAGGCCCGGGTGCAGGCGTGGCTGCGCAGGTCGAGTGGAGAGGCGGGCGACCGGCTGCGCCTGCCGGCACGCGGGTAGGCGCGCGTGCAGTCGGTTGATGCGGTCCTGCGCCAGGCGGCTTCGGATCTTGAGGCCATCGGTGCCCGGTGGGCCGTCGTCGGCGGCTTGGCGGTGGCGTTCCGGGCGGAGCCCCGGTTCACTAAGGACGTCGACCTCGCCGTCGCCGTCGCAGACGACCAGGAGGCCGAGGGCATCGTCAACCGCCTGCAGGTCCGCGGCTACGCGCTCGCGTCGCTCGTCGAGCAGGACTACGCGAACAGGCTCGCGACGGCGCGGCTGGTCAGGCCGCAGGCGGGTGCGTCGAGTGCGTTCATCGACCTGCTCTTCGCGAACTCCGGCATCGAGGACGAGATCGTCCGCCGGGCCGACCTGCTGGAAGTGCTCCCGGATGTGTTCATGCCGGTCGCGTCGACCGGGCACCTGATCGCGCTCAAGGCCCTGGCCGGCCGCCATCAGGACCTCACCGACCTCGGCTACCTGATCGCCGCCTCGTCCGACGCCGACCTGGATGAGGCCAGGGCAGCGGCCGCGCTGATCGAGGAACGCGGCTTCAACCGGGGCCAGAGCCTGTCCGAAGACCTGGCAGCCTTCATCAGCCAGGCCCGGAAATAGGCCCGGGACGGGAGTGGATACTTACGCTGCGGACCGCGTGCGGGATGGCGTGGGTAAGGAACCGCGAACGCGGTCGTGGGGCTCTTGGATGCGTACCTGGCCGGGGACCGTCACTGGGTCCTTGGTGATGATCTGCTCCTCAATCAGTACCGATGCATGAACTACCAGGTCGCGGTAATGGGCCGAGCCGTTCCATGCCTTGGTCCGCGTTGAATTACGGCGCAGGCGGGGGAAATCGCTGGCGTCGATGGTCGCGGTCACCTCCTTGCCGCCAGCGGTAAGAACGCAGACGACCCTGCTCTTCCCCCGTGTTGCGCGTCACTGAAGATGCCGATGAAGGCGGCGCTGGGGATGCCGACGTGGGATGCGCTAAGGAACCCCGCAAGCGCTTGGGCTGGCCCCGGCCGCTCCTGGCGGGCAGGACCACGTGATCGTCGATCTCCACGTACAGTGCGATCAAGAGGGTGTCCAGGTCGTTCGTCACAGTCGATCATGGGCGTCTGAGAGCAGCGTCAAGGAGGGCGATAAAGGCTCATTCAAGGCCGGGACTATTCCCACTCGTCAGGGTGCCCTGTAGTGCATGGTAAGCCTGCATTTAGAGCATCGGCCAGTCTTGATTTCGTTGGCCTGGCCGCAAGCGCCGCACGACCAGTAAGCCGCGCTGTTTCTCGTCGCATCATCGGCACCCGCTGCCGCCCTCACGGTCAGGTCTGGGTCCGCGAGCGCACGCGCACGTAGGGCTATCCATGCGGCGGAATCCGCCTCCTTTGCGCGGGAGTATGCGACCATCGCCGCTGCGGGCCGGACGAGCAAGTCGTCGCTGTCAAGAATGAAGCTGGCGGAGGCAACCGGATTCAGGCTGTTCACAATTGACACAATTGCTGCATTGCCCCTTCGCTCCGGTCTCATTCTAGGAATCCGATCAGCAACGTCCTGTCCGAGCATCGGGTCGCGCAGATCGGGAAGGAGCGCTACAGCGACTTCAGGGAGCCAGTCGGACCTGGCTTCCAAGGCATTCACGAGAACGCTCTTATCCTGCGCGTCAAGTCTAGAGGCTTCCATTGGCAGATCTGCCAGGGGTGGCGCTGCGAACATGACATCGACGACATCGCGCTTCCCTCTTTTCCACTCATTCAGCGCAAGGGAAGCTTCGGCAGCGACGGTGGGCAGGTCCAGGCCGACAGCATGGGCAGCGGCAAGCATGCAAGTACGGAGCAGCTCCGGTTCATCGGTGAGAGCGAGGTTGAGCCCGATCACGCTCGCCTCTCGCGTGAGGAGAACCTCCCCCAGCAGCGACAAGGCCGGATACCTCCAGCCCTCAGAGTCCTCAAGTAGCCGTGGTGACGCCAGCGCTGCGGCGCATTGTAGAAATGTGGGCCAGTTTTCCCATATGTCATTCAGTCCGCGAAAGTGATCTGGCATGCGGAAATTCGGAAGCAAGTCATCCGGGATTCCCAATCCCTTGGACTGCAGCAGGCGCCATATCCGGTCGAAGTCGCGGGCAGCGCCGCGATAGCAGATTCTGTAGATTGCGTCAGCCGAATCGCGGCCAAGTTGTTCCGCATGCTCGGCGGCCATTTCTGCAACCTGATGATAACCAGGAATAAGTCGCCCCCATTTGCCGAGAAACCCTTTCGTCCGTGGGTCCGGCATTTCCGAGGACGGCGCAATCTTTTCCGGCAACGGGAGCGCCAGGAATCTCTGGACTGCTTCGCGCTCCTGCGGCGCGAGAGTCTCACGATTGTCAGCTCGGGCGTCGGCAAGGGCCGAAAGGGCATCGACGAGTGCACCGTCGACTCCGCCGAGCCTGCTCAGCTCCTCATTCCTTTGGTTCCGGAGCTCGGCGGGGAGCGGAATCCTCGCGAGCTTGATTGTGCAGTGCCACGCGAGACGGACATCCCAGGTCGGCTGTGTGACCTGCGTCGGCTGCAGCGCCTCGGCAGTGCTCTCGAAGGCCGTCACGCCGCGCGCTAGTTCTGCGGCGAGCTGTCGGAGTAGCGGATCTGGCAGCTGCGCCCCGTCGATAACGGCGTCGGCGGCCCACAGGGTTGCACGCAACCGCTTGCCCGGGCTGGCCATCTCAGTGCCGGCACGCACTACTTCGCTGGCCACCCGCCCGGACAGGCCGCATGCAAGGATGACCGTGTTTCGGCTTTCATCGTCCTCCAAGGCCCGGGCGACCCACGATTGCAGTTCCCCATCGGTCGTGCATGCTTCGGCCCACATGGCGTCGCCGGCTTCGGTGAATATGCGGCTCCGGGGCTGTACGTCATCTGATATGGAGGAGAGGAGGAAGACGCCAACGTGATCGCTCCAAAACCATGTGATGTCATGCGCTCTCTGCGCGGCGTCTCCGGGTGCCAGTCCCCAGCGTTGCGCCAGCATGTCCCTAATCAGCTGTCTGAGCGTTTCGCCGGAGCAGCCCCCAGGGCGGCTGTTTAGCGCGTGGCCGATCTCCCTGAATCCGTCGAGGAGCTGGCCGCCTTGTGGGAGAGGGCGGGATGGATTATCAGACTGGCGCTTTGACTCCCACTGCTCGACTGTGCCATAGACAGCGTCGGCCAGGAGCCGCGCGCGCCCGTGAGACAAGGTCGCGGGCGTCGGCTGCGCGGCGAGGAGCGTGAGCAGAACGGCAAAAAGGGGAATGCGCATCAGGTCATGCTGATCGGCACGGATTCCCTCGAGCCGCTGCGCTCGCTGGCGGATCCAGTGACTGCGCTCGCTCTCGAGAACGCGGTGGTCGGCTATGTGACGGAGCAGGTGATCCAGAATTGAGTTCAGCCCAGATGGCTCCACAAGCCGGGCCTCAGGCATGTGCAGCCTGGCAGCAGCGGGCAGGCCGCTGTCGCGGGTGGCCAGGATTACTCCCGTGCCCAAAGGGAGATCCTTGATTACAGCGGCCAGTCCGTCCGCGATCACAGCGCGGTAGTCTCGGCATTCGTCCAGCCCATCAAGGAGCAGCACTCCACGCCCGTCTGCCAGAGCCCGCAGCAGCGCACTGCGCAGTGCTGTTCGGTGTTGCTCTGGCGCTGTCCGCGTGGCTGACTCGATAAGGACCTGAAGGCTGACGTCCCTTTCGGTCCGCGGACGTAGGTTCTCGATGTCCCGAAGCTGCACGGGCACAGGGGTCGGAGCAGCTGAATCAGCGGCCCAGGTGGCAGCGGCCTGCTCCAGGGCAGTCGACTTCCCAATGCCGGGAAGCCCGCTCAGAAGCATCCGTGGCCATCGCCTGGCGGTCGCCAGGAATCCTGCCTCATCGCCTTCATTTCCTGGCACAGCCACGCGCAGTGTCCCAGGCAGCTGTTCATACTTCATCGGAGGCAGGTCTTCTGCGAGAAGCGAGTAGCGCAAAATACCCGCCTGGCTAGCCAGGACGTTCCGGAACATGACGAGGGCGTCCAGTTCCGCGCGCCGCCGGGGTCCTGCCACACCGGTCGCGTCTGGGTAGACCTCCAAGCCTGCGTTAGCGAGAATGCCCAGCCATTCATCGATGCGGCTGCCCGTCCCCGCTGCCGCTTGGACCTGGAATGCGTGCTGGAGGGTGCTGAATGCAGCCGATCCTGAGCCCTGCGGCACGATACTCCCG